>NZ_JAKZIW010000007.1:0-71777 GCF_031143325.1 Enterococcus sp. FR204
ATAAATGAAAAAACAGAGCCAGATTAGCATTATTTTGCTAATCCAGCTCTGTTTATTCAGCCTATTTTTCTTTTTGAATATATCAAGCGTTGTGGCAACATAGTGATAACTAATGAAACAACGACGATAGACAACAAACGATCAAGGTAGTCTGTACCTGCCTGTACCAAGATCACACTTGTTGTCTGACTTAAACCTAACCCATGTAATAGCTGAACGATCATACTGGATCCTGAGGAGGTGATCCCGCCAAATAACTGAACGGTAATGATCGAAGAAACGATCGTTCCAGGTACCGACAAAATCAAAGCGAGTAATAACAGTTTCAAGCTGTTTTTATCTTTGCCGAGATATCTTGGCAAAATCAATCCAGCAAGCAAGCCTGTGAGAATTTGGATTGGCGAATAATACAGAGAAAAAATATCTGTAGTCACTCCACTTAAAATACCGCTGGACAATCCTGTCAGCATTCCAGGTACAGGCCCAAGCAATGCACCAGCAAAAATCGTTCCGATAGAATCGAGATAGATTGGCAAACGAAGCCATAAAGCAATCGTTCCTCCAATATAATTGATCCCAATACACAAAGCCATCACTGTAAGTACGCGAGTTGCCATTTTGTTTTTATTCATTTTGTTAGCCCATCTTTAACCTTTCCAAATCTTTCATAATCGTTTCTTCTTGTGCATTTAAAAGAACGGTTAAAAACTTTCGGAAAAAAAGACGAGTATCTACTTTTGTCATAATTTTACTGTTAGCAGGTTTCTGCCAAAATTCATAACGATCAACCAATGTTTGTCCACGACTTATTCCTTGAGTTTCCACAGCAGTGAAGCTTTCGAAACCTTCACAGATGGCCTCCTCGATAAAATAAGCAACAGCTAACGGATCATTGATGACACATCCTAAAATTCTTTCTTGTTTCCAGTGGAAGTCAAAATAAAAACGAGTGATCGCTTTTAGATACTCTCCCTCTTCAGGATTCATTTGACAGCAGTATTCGAGGATAGTCGGTGTCAAGACGATTTCTCTTGTCACATCTAACCCAACCATTTCTATCGTTTGTTTGAGATTCTCGAATACATAAGAAGCTGCTTCAGGATCACACCAGTAATTGTATTCAGCAACTGGCGAACAGTTACCATGGCTTTTGTAAGTTCCACCCATCGAGACAAAACGATCTATATGTTTCCCAATATTTGGGTTGACTTTCAAAGCAAAAGCGATATTGGTCAAAGGACCCAAAGCAATGACTGATGTATTTGTCTTTTCTTTGAAATAATCAGCCAAAAAATCAACGGCATGGAGAGGTTCTGCCTGTTTTCTCAAGATCATCGGGAAATTTGTTTCCCCTAAACCATCCATACCATGAGTGTCTTGTGCACTGATGAAAGGTTGCTTCAAAGGTTTTTCCATTCCTTGATAAACAGGAATGTCTAAACGATCACAGCGTTCCAGGCATTTCAGCACATTCTGCGTACCTATATCTGCAGGGACATTCCCACAAACTACGGTAATAGCAACTACTTCGATATCAGGGGATTTGACAGCTAATGATAAAGCTAAAGTGTCGTCGATCCCTGGATCGCAATCAATAATTACTTTTCGCATTATTTCCAATCTCCTTTCTTTAGAGATACTTAGTTTTTTATTCTGGGAAGTTTCCGAACCAGTCCAAGACGAGCGTCTTGATTATAATGCACGAAATTAGTATACTGGCTTTTATTGCGAATGTAAATGCTCTCTTACAAGTAAATCTATTGAGGAGAACTTTAAGTAAATGATACAATGAAAAAGAAATGGAATTTACGTGTGCCGAAAATAGAGAATCCTATGGATCGGTACATTGGATAATAGATAGATTATAGTTTGGCAGAAAGCGGCGGGTGTACAATGGTTATTTTTTATTTCATTCTTATTCTGATAATTATAGGGATCAGTTACCATTTTCTTTCTTATTTTTATGCAAAGAAATTAGTAAGAGCGGGAGTACAGAGAGGATATGACTGGTATGAAGACACTGGTCATCGTTTGATGGACCCTGCTGCAGTCACGTCAGTAGAAAAAAAACGACAAAAATTAGAAGAAGAGTGTGAAAGCTTTTGGGAGCAGGGAACACCCAAAACAATCAAAAGTTATGACGGGTTGAAACTAGCTGGTCAGATGTTCATCCATCCAAATAAGCAGAATAAATGGGTCATTTGCGTACATGATTACCGAAGCACAGGGAAAAGAGACATGTCTCATATAGGTAAAAGATATGCAGAGAAAGGATTCAACGTTCTTGTACCTGATTTACGTGCGCACGGAGAAAGTGAAGGAGAAATCATCGGAATGGGATGGCTAGATCGGCTAGATTTAATTGCCTGGATCCAACTCATCTTAGATGAACAGCCGAATGCGTCCATTATTTTACACGGCGGATCAATGGGAGCTTCTACGATCATGATGGCAAGTGGTGAAAAACTTCCATCAGCGGTCAAAGGATTTATTTTAGACAGCGGATATGTTTCTGTTTATGCAGAATTCCGATATATGTTAAGTAAAATCACTGTCTTTCCTAAAAAAATGGTCATGAGATATGCGAATCATTATGCCCAGAAATACGCCGGTTACTCCTTAAAGCAAGCATCAGCTACGAGACAGCTTGGCAGCAATCATCTGCCTTTATTAGTCATCCATGGTGAAAGAGATCATTTTGTCCCTACAGAAGCAGCGTACACGATTCAAAGTGCTACGGCAGGGGATAAAGCACTGCTGCTTGTTCCAGAAGCAGAACACTTGGAAGCATCGATGAAAGATCCGAAAACCTATTGGACAGTGATTTTTTCGTTTATTGAACAAATAATAACGATGAATTAATTTTCTCTTCTTTTTTGTAAGTAATTCGAGGATAAATAATTGTTTATAGATCAGGAGACTGCTAAAATAAGGTAGGAATAAAAAAATATCAGTTATTTGAGGAGTGCGGCATATGGAAATCAAAGAAGAAAAAAATCGTCTTGCTTTATTCAATGATGAGCAACAAGAGATTGGAGAAATGACATGGTCAGATGCGGGCCCAGACATCATGATCATTGACCATACATTTGTAGATCCAGCATATCGTGGTCAAAAGTTAGCTGAAAAGCTAGTGTATACTGGAGTAGAATTAGCAAGACGAGACGGGAAAAAGATCATTCCTTTATGCCCTTATGCAAAAAAAGAGTTTGAAAAGAAACCAGAATATCAAGACGTCTTACGTCAGTCATAAGAATAACAGCTGAAAGTTTTGAACTTTCAGCTGTTATTCCATTTATATAGAGTTGTCACGGACTTTTATCTATGATAAAGTTAAAGAGACGATATCTTTTGGGAAGGAGGCTGCGATATGTATAATTTAATTTTGGGAATCGTGATCGTTTTATCGATTGTTATGGTCATTGCGATTATGATGCAGCCAAGCAAGCAAAATAGTGCAGCGAGTGCATTTACCGGCGGTGCGGATCAACTATTCGGCAAACAAAAAGCTCGCGGCTTTGAAGCTGTCATGCAGCGATCAACTGCAGTTATGGGAGCTATCTGGATGATCTTATTATTTGTCCTAGCATATTTATCTTCGAAGTAGTTGAATAAGCCTCTCGCAAAACGGCGGGCGGCTTTTTTTATTGCAAAGAGAACGCTTAAGAAGAAGTTATGAAAGAAACTATGGTAAAATGAGGCGAAAGAGGTGAGACGAGTGAGACAATTACCAAAACCCCTTTATGCAAAACATGGAAAGCGAGCGGTTTTGCTGCTTCACGCTTACTCAGGAAGTCCAAACGATGTTCGAATGCTCGCACGATTTTTGGAAAAAGCAGATTATACAGTTTATGCGCCGCTTTTTAAAGGACACGGAACAATGGAGCCATATGATATCTTGCAAGAAAAAGCAGAAAGCTGGTGGGCAGACACTAAAAAAGCCATCCATTTTTTACAGTCTGAGCAGTTTTCTGATATTGCCGTATTAGGATTATCGATGGGCGGCATCTTTGCTGTACGAGCACTAGAAGAAGAATCAGTGATTGGCGGCGGTTTTTTCTGTTCGCCTTTGTCTCCTGTAAAAACAAACGTGCCTGAAAACTTTGAAAAATACGTACGTCAAGTGCTGAAGACAGCAGGTAAATCAGAGAAAGAAATCAATGAAAAAGCAGTTGCTTACCGCTCGTTAGCTGAACAACAATTAATGGATATACAAGCTCAGGCAGCAATCGTAGAAAGTAGGTTGTCAGATATCCAACAGCCGATATTTTTAGCTCAAGCTGGGAAAGATGAAATGGTCGACCCTAATGGCGTATTTGAAACTGCACGCAAGTTGATCCGTCAGCGAGTGACACTTCAATGGTATCCTGAAAGTGGTCATGTGATTACAGTTGGTACAGCAAGACGCGAATTAGAAAAAGACGTCTTGGAATTTTTAGAAAAATTACCTTGGAATGAGGAATAAATATGACAAAAGAAACGATAAAAGAGAAAATTCTCTTTTTCATGGAAAGCAGTCGCAAACGCAGTTTTTCTATGGAAGAAATCGCTGAAGGTTTAGGGTTCCAAAAAAGCGATGATTTTAAATTACTAGTACAAACGATTGCTCAAATGGAAAGAGAACAGAGTATAGTTTTCAATAAAAAAGGAAAAGTGAAACTTCCTTTAAAACCAATCTTGATCGAAGGAACATTTCGAGCAAATGAACGAGGATTTGGATTTGTAACGATTGATCCCGAAGAAGATGACATCTATATCCCAAAAGAAGCGACTGGTTTTGCAATGGATGGAGACACCGTAGCAATAGATATCATGAAGCGAGCAAATACAGATATGGATCGCGGAGCAGAGGGGAAAGTAATCGAGATTCGAGACCGGGCGACTACTCAGTTAGCAGGGGAATTCGTTGCTTATTCAGAAGAAGAAATACAAGAAACAGATCTTTACGGCGTTGTTATCCCGAAAGATAGAAAGCTCAACCAATTTAAAGTATATGCAGCAGCAGAGGGAGTTCGTCCAGTTGACGGAAGTATTGTGCTGATCGAACTGACCCATTACCCTGAAAAAGGGTATGCGACTAGTTTAGAAGGGATAATCAAGCAAGTGATTGGTCATAAGAATGACCCTGGCATGGATATCCTCTCAATTGTCGTGGCTAATGGTATCCCTACGAAATTTCCTGATGATGTATTGTCTGAAGCAGATGAAGTTCCAGATCAAATCAGCGAAAAGGATATAACTGGACGTAGAGATTTAAGAAATCAGCTCATTGTTACGATTGATGGAGAAGATGCAAAAGATCTAGATGATGCAGTTACGGTTAAAAAATTAGATAACGGTAATTATTTTCTTGGAGTACACATTGCAGATGTTTCTTACTATGTGACACAAGGCAGTCAATTGGACAGAGAAGCATATGAAAGAGGGACAAGTGTATATTTGACTGATCGAGTGATTCCGATGATCCCGCAACGTTTATCGAATGGTATCTGTTCACTGAATCCCCATGTTCCAAGGCTGACCATGAGTTGCGAAATGGAGATTGATCCAAATGGACAAGTAGTCTCTCATGATATTTTCCCAAGTGTGATCCAAACAACAGAACGGATGACCTACACAGCTGTCAATCAAATCTTAGAAGATCAAGACGAAGAAACGATGCAACGCTATGCTCAGCTTGTACCTATGTTCCAAGAAATGGGTGAATTGCATCGAATCCTTGAAACGATGCGAATCAAACGTGGCGCGATTTCTTTTGAGGATCGCGAAGCGAAAATCCTTGTTGATGCTGAAGGACACCCAAATGACATCCAGCTAAGAAGCAGAGGAATTGGTGAACGCTTGATCGAATCTTTCATGCTTGCGGCCAATGAAACGGTAGCTGAACATTATAATAAATTAAATCTGCCGTTTATTTACCGAATCCATGAACAGCCAAAAGAAGAAAAAATGCAGCGCTTCTTTGATTTTGCTTCAGCTTTGGGCATTCTGGTCCGAGGAACGAAAGGAACGATCACACCAAAAGATTTACAGCATGTGATCGAAGGAGTAGAAGACAAACCAGAAGCTGCAGTTATCAATACTATGTTGCTAAGAAGCATGCAACAAGCACGCTATTCAGAAGACAATTTTGGGCATTATGGCTTAGCGGCAGATTACTACACACACTTTACATCTCCTATTCGACGCTATCCCGATCTAATCGTCCATCGTCTGATCCGTTCTTACAGTGAAGATAAAAGTGAAAGCAATCAAAGTTCGTGGGCTGCGGAACTTCCTGAAATTGCAGATCATAGTTCTAAGATGGAACGTCGTGCAGTAGAAACAGAACGTGAAGTAGATTCCATGAAGAAAGCAGAATTCATGATGGACAAAGTGGGAGAAGAATTCGATGGGATCATCAGCTCTGTTGTGAAATTCGGCCTGTTTATCGAACTGCCGAATACAGTAGAGGGATTGATCCATATCAATGAATTGAAACAGGACTACTTCCATTTTGTTGAAAATCATTTAGCTCTTGTAGGTGAAAGAACTGGTCTGACTTTTAAAATCGGACAGAAAGTGCGAGTAAAAGTAGTCAAAGCTGATCCAGATGAACGAGCAGTAGATTTTGAACTTGTTTCCGCAGAAGAGGTTACAGCGTTGGAACGGCCAAAAACACGAAATGGAAAATCAGGAAAACGCGAAGGAAAACAAGCAGGAAAACGCCCAGAAAGAAATGGCAAGAAGAACAAACGATATAGCGATAGTAAGCAAACGTTCGGTAAGAAAAAAGGGAAGAAGCCATTTTACAAAGGTGTTAAAAAGAAGAAAAAGAAAAAATAAAATGAGTTGGAGGAAACAGCTATGCCAAAAGGCGAGGGAAAATTAATTGCACAAAACAAGAAAGCTCGCCATGATTATTCGATCATCGACACGATGGAAGCAGGGATGGTCTTGCAAGGAACCGAGATCAAGTCGATACGAAACAGCCGGATCAATCTAAAAGATGGATTTATTCGCGTTCGCAACGGAGAAGCTTTCTTGCATAATGTTCATATCAGTCCTTATGAACAAGGAAATATTTTTAATCATGATCCGTTGCGCACGAGAAAGTTATTATTACACAAAAAACAAATCATCCGGCTTGAAAATGAATTGAAAAATACTGGAATCACTGTTGTTCCTTTAAAAGTCTATATTCGTAACGGCTATGCCAAGGTATTGATTGGTCTGGCGAAAGGGAAAAAATCTTATGATAAACGGGAAGATTTGAAACGAAAAGATATCGATCGACAAATTGATCGAACATTAAAAAATTTCTCTAGATAATTTCATTATCCTTTTTCGCATATTCGGTGCTTTTGCTTTTACTTAATGATAAAATTTGTTAGCATTTAATCTGATAAAACATGATTATCATAGGTTTTTTCTTAGATCAGGAGCACCGTGTATAAAGAAAAATTCGCTTCGTTTTTGACTGAAATAAAAAAGTGTCTAATTTTCATGAAAATGTTTTGAATTTTCTGTTTCATGGTGGTATGATACCGTGTGGTTAGAAACCGATTGGAAAAAACCAGATACGCACATGAATTGATTTTATGTGAATTTCGGGGAAAAGAGGTGAAATGGATTGGATGAACGCTCGCTAACGTTCCACATTGGACCAATTTGGTTTGATGGTACAGTTTGTATAATGGTGTTACTGACCTGTTTGATTGTTTTCTTCTTAGCTTACTTTTTTACAAGAAATCTTAAGTTGAAACCAACAGGCAAACAAAATGCGATAGAATGGGTCATTGATTTTAGTCGAGGAATCGTAACAGATAATCTGCCTAGAAAAGAATTGAGCAATTTCCATTTGTTGGCATTTACATTGTTTTTATTTGTTTTTGTTGCAAACAACATCGGTTTAGTAACAAAAATCGTTTTACCTAACGAAACAACACTTTGGAAAAGCCCGACAGCAGACCCGTTTGTTACTTTAACTTTGGCATTTATAATGATCTTACTTACTCACTTATTTGGGGTGAAAAAGTTAGGCTTCAAAGGATATTTCGTAAATTCGTTCTTGAAACCATATAGTTTTATGTTTCCGATGAAACTGATTGAAGAATTTACAAACTTATTAACACTTGCTTTACGTCTTTATGGGAATATTTATGCGGGGGAAGTTTTGCTAACCTTGATTGCAAAAATGGTAATAAGCTTAGGCTGGTTCTCATTGCCGTTAGCAATTCCATTAGAGATGGTCTGGATCGCATTCTCCTTGTTTATCGGAAGCATCCAAGCATTTGTCTTCGTTACTTTATCTATGGTTTATATGAGCCATAAGATTGAAGTGGAAGAATAATATTCGTTTTAAAAACAAACTACTATTTATCTAATTTAGGAGGAAAACAATTATGAATTATATCGCAGCAGCAATCGCAATCATGGGAGCAGCAATCGGAGCCGGTTATGGTAACGGTCAAGTTATCTCTAAAACAATCGAATCAATGGCTCGCCAACCTGAAATGTCTGGTCAATTCCGTACAACAATGTTTATCGGGGTAGCTCTAGTCGAAGCTGTTCCTATCTTAGGGGTAGTTGTCGCCTTGATTCTAGTTTTTGGTGTTTAATTGAATCAGTATTAAGGCAGAAACAATTTGGTTTGTTACTGCTTTTTTACATGAAAACTAGAAGTACTTCAAAGAAAGGAAGGCTCGCCTATGCTGAATCAATTGGCAATTGCAGAAGTTGGCAATGCGATGTTAGGAAATGTCATCGTTGTCAGCGGCTCATTTTTGATACTACTGGCTCTCTTGAAGCATTTTGCTTGGGGACCAATCAGCGATATTTTGAAAAAACGTGAAGACAAGATCGCCAATGATTTGGATTCTGCAGAACAATCTCGCATCAACTCAGCGAAAATGGAACAAGAACGCGAACAACAATTGTTAGCCTCTCGTTCTGATGCAGCTGATATCATCAAAAATGCGAAAGAAAGTGGAGAATTAAGCCGCCAAAATATTTTGAAGGATGCTCAAGAAGAAGCAGCTCGTCTAAAAAGTAAAGCCCTAGCTGATATCACTGTAGAACGTGATTCAGCGCTGAAATCTGTAAAAGACGATGTTGCAGAACTATCTCTTCAAATCGCGGAAAAAATCTTGAACAAAGAATTATCTCCAGAAATGCACGAATCATTAATCAATCAATATATCGAAGGTCTAGGTTCTTCAAATGAAACTAGATAAATATACAGTAGGAAGACGTTACGGGAAAGCTTTATTTGAACTGGCGATCGATTCAAATCAAGCAGAAGAAATCTATCAAGATCTCGTAAGCTTACGTCAAATCTATGAACAAGTACCTGGATTAGGTAATATGTTAAGTGATGTTCGTCTAGAACCTCATGAAAAACGAGAAATCATGGACAAGCTTGTTAGTGGCTATGATGGAATCGTTAAAAACTTTTTAGAAGTTGTTTATGCGTATAACCGAATGGATGATCTTTTGTTCATGATCGAAGAATATGAACGTCGATATGATGAACATCAAGGTTTGCTGTTGGGAAGTGTCACAACAGCAGTTCCACTTTCAGACGAACAACGAATACAATTAGAAAAGAATGTTGCAAAAACAATGAACTATCAATCAGTCGAATTAAAACAAATCGTTGATTCTTCTATTATTGGTGGCGCGATTGTTGAAGCTAACCATCGAGTAATCGACGGAAGCATTCGCACGCAATTAGAAAATATGCGTAATCAATTAAATAGATAGTACAAAGAGGTAGGTGAATCGAATGGCCATCAAAGCAGAAGAAATTAGTGCCTTGATTAAAGAACAAATTGAAAATTATCAAAACGTGCTTTCAGTCGAAGAAATCGGTACCGTAACTTATGTAGGTGACGGGATCGCTCGTGCACATGGTTTAGAAAACGCGATGAGTGGTGAGTTGCTTGAATTTTCAAATGGCTCATACGGAATGGCGCAAAACTTAGAATCAAATGATGTAGGTATCATTATCCTTGGCGATTTCGAGTCCATTCGTGAAGGAGATAAAGTAAAACGAACAGGAAAGATCATGGAGGTTCCAGTTGGAGAGGCCTTGATCGGACGGGTAGTTAATCCGCTAGGTCAGCCAATCGACGGACTAGGTGAAATCGTTACTGACAAAGCTCGTCCAGTAGAAGCAATGGCACCAGGCGTTATGCAACGTAAATCTGTTAACGAACCAATGCAAACAGGTCTAAAAGCAATCGACGCTCTTGTACCAATCGGACGCGGCCAACGTGAATTAGTTATCGGTGACCGTAAAACAGGGAAAACTTCTATTGCGATCGATACGATCATCAACCAAAAAGGTCAAGATATGATCTGTATCTATGTAGCAATCGGACAAAAAGATTCTACAGTTCGTACACAAGTTGAAACATTGAAAAAATATGGCGCAATGGATTACACAATCGTTGTGAATGCCGGTGCGTCTCAACCAGCGCCGTTGCTTTATATCGCACCATATGCTGGTACTGCAATGGGTGAAGAGTTCATGTACAACGGTAAACATGTCTTGATCATTTTTGATGATCTTTCAAAACAAGCTGTTGCTTATCGTGAACTTTCCTTGCTACTTCGCCGTCCACCAGGTCGTGAAGCTTATCCAGGGGATGTTTTCTACTTACACTCACGCTTATTGGAACGTGCAGCAAAATTAAGTGATGATTTAGGTGGCGGTTCAATGACTGCCTTACCATTTGTTGAAACACAAGCTGGAGATATCTCTGCTTATATCCCAACAAACGTTATTTCGATCACTGATGGACAAATCTTCTTAGAAAGCGACTTGTTCTACGCAGGTACTCGTCCAGCGGTTGATGCCGGACTATCTGTATCTCGTGTAGGGGGTTCTGCGCAAATCAAAGCAATGAAAAAAGTTGCTGGGACTTTACGCCTAGACTTAGCAAGTTACCGTGAATTAGAAGCATTTACACAATTCGGTTCTGACTTGGATGCAGCAACACAAGCAAAACTAAATCGTGGACGCCGTACAGTAGAAATCTTGAAACAAAAATTGCATGCACCGCTAGCTGTTGAAAAACAAGTAGTGATTTTGTATGCTTTGACACATGGATTCTTAGATAGTATCCCTGTAGACAGTATTTTAGACTTCGAACATGAATTATTCGAATATCTGGATACCAATCATTCAGATATCTTTGAAACAATCCATACAACAAAAGATCTTCCAGAAGAAGAAGCGTTGAACAATGCGATTCAGGAATATAAAGACATGTTCTTAGCTACAAAAGGAAGTAATTCCTCTACAGAAGATAAATTGAAATCCATTCAAAATGCATAGTGAGGTGAGATGAATGGGTGCTTCATTAAATGAAATCAAGACACGTATCGCTTCAACGAAAAAAACGAGCCAAATCACGCGGGCAATGCAGATGGTGTCTGCTTCTAAGTTGACAAAATCTGAAGCTTCTTCACAGAAGTTTCAGGTTTATGCAACAAAAGTAAGAGAAATCGTTACGCATTTGACTGCTACTCAGTTAAATGATATTGCCTCAGAAAATCCTAGAGGGGATATCAATTACAACAGCATGCTGCTCAGCCGTCCTGTTAAGAAAACTGGTTATATCGTCATCACTGCAGATGGCGGTTTAGTCGGTGGATATAACAGCTCGATATTGAAACAAACGATGTCTATTTTAGAAGAAGACCACCAATCACCCGATGATTACGTGATGATCGCAATTGGCGGAACTGGTGCAGACTTCTTTAAAGCACGCGGTATCAATCTAGCATATGAGCTGCGCAATCTATCTGATCAGCCAAGCTTTGATGAAGTCCGCAAAATCGTAAATATGGCAACAACTATGTTCCAAAACGAAGTATTCGATGAATTATACGTATGTTATAACCATCATATCAATTCGCTAACTAGTCAGTTTCGTGTAGAAAAAATGCTGCCAATCTCAGACTTAGATCCAGAAGAAGCAACTACTTTCGAACAAGAATATATTTTTGAACCTTCAAAAGAAGAAATCTTGTCTCAGTTATTGCCTCAGTATGCTGAAAGTTTGATCTACGGTGCGATCGTTGACGCCAAAACAGCAGAACATGCTGCTGGTATGACAGCAATGAAAACAGCAACTGATAATGCTGCTAATATCATTGATGAGCTGACGGTTTCTTATAACCGTGCAAGACAAGGGGCTATTACCCAAGAAATTACCGAAATTGTTGCCGGAGCTTCGGCACTAGAATAGTATTGAGATTGGAGGAAAAAAGATGAGTTCAGGCAAGATTGTTCAAGTAATCGGTCCCGTTGTCGACGTGGAATTTTCTTTAGACCAATCCTTACCAGATATCAACAACGCATTAGTTGTTTATAAAAATGACGAAAATAAATCAAAAGTTGTTCTTGAAGCAGCGTTAGAATTAGGGGACGGAGTGATCCGGACCATTGCGATGGAATCAACAGATGGTTTACAAAGAGGAATGGAAGTCATTGATACAGGCAAAGCAATCTCTGTTCCTGTAGGTAAAGAAACATTAGGTCGCGTATTCAACGTACTAGGAGATACGATCGATTTAGAAACACCTTTCCCAGAAGATGCGGAAAGAAGCGAAATTCATAAAAAAGCACCAGCCTTTGACGAATTAAGTACAAGTACAGAAATTTTGGAAACAGGGATCAAAGTTATCGATTTGCTTGCCCCATATTTAAAAGGTGGGAAAGTCGGACTATTCGGTGGTGCCGGTGTTGGTAAAACCGTACTGATCCAAGAACTGATCCATAATATCGCCCAAGAACATGGTGGTATTTCTGTATTTACCGGTGTAGGTGAACGTACTCGTGAAGGTAATGACTTGTATTATGAAATGAAAGATTCAGGAGTTATCGAAAAAACAGCCATGGTGTTCGGACAAATGAACGAACCACCAGGTGCACGTATGCGTGTTGCTTTGACTGGTTTGACGATTGCGGAATATTTCCGTGATGTAGAAGGTCAAGATGTACTGTTGTTTATCGACAACATTTTCCGTTTCACTCAAGCTGGATCTGAAGTATCAGCCTTGTTAGGACGGATGCCTTCTGCGGTTGGTTATCAACCAACATTGGCAACAGAAATGGGTCAATTGCAAGAACGTATCACATCTACGAAAAAAGGTTCGATCACATCGATCCAAGCAATCTATGTGCCAGCCGATGACTACACTGACCCGGCGCCGGCAACAGCATTCGCCCATTTGGATGCGACAACCAACTTGGAACGTAAATTAACAGAACAAGGGATTTATCCAGCGGTAGATCCATTGGCTTCTTCTTCAAGTGCTTTAGCACCTGAAATCGTGGGAGAAGAACATTATAAAGTAGCAACAGAAGTCCAACACGTATTGCAACGATATCGTGAATTACAAGATATCATTGCTATCTTAGGTATGGATGAATTATCCGATCAGGAAAAAGTGTTAGTTTCTCGTGCCCGCAGAGTCCAATTCTTCTTGTCACAAAACTTTAACGTGGCTGAACAATTTACTGGTCTTCCAGGTTCTTATGTTCCTGTAGAAGAAACAGTGAAAGGATTCCGCGAAATCTTGGAAGGCAAATACGATGATCTTCCTGAAGAAGCTTTCCGAAGTGTTGGCCGAATCGAAGACGTCGTAGAAAAAGCGAAAACACTAGGCTACTAGAAAGGGGTGCCCCATGGATCAATATTTAACAGTAAATGTGGTAACTCCTGCCGGTTTGGTCTATGATCACCATGCAGCTATCGTCGTCGCACGTACGACAGCTGGTGAGCTTGGGATTTTGCCTAAACATGCACCAATCATCGTTCCTTTGACGATTGATGAAGTTCGTGTAAAACGGACAGATTCAGATACCCATGTCGATTGGATTGCTGTGAATGGCGGAATCATGGAAGTGCGTGATAATGTTGTTTCAATCGTTGCTGATAGTGCGGAACGTGAACGGGATATCGATGTATCTCGTGCGGAACGTGCAAAACAACGTGCAGAACGCCAAATCGAAGAAGCAAAAGCAAAACAAGATACGAACGAATTGAAACGGGCAACTGTTGCGTTGCACCGAGCAATCAATCGTATCAAAGTATCTAAGCACTCATAAAATGAGATGCGGATGTTTATCCGTGTTTAAGAACAGTAAAAAGAGGTTATGACAGAAGTGGTCAGCTTCAAGACATAAGAAGGAATTTACGAAAATTGCTTCTCAAATTTTTGTGAAATCTCAGCTTATTTTTCGAAGAAGCTACTTCTGGAACACCGTATATCAGAGGTTGTGAAATCAGCGTTTTGTCCTGAGTATTAGAGAAACAAATGGAAAATAGTTCCTCATATTTTGCCGTTTTTTGAGCTAATACCGAGGGTCAGATGATTGAACATTGAACACCGTTTATTTGGAATAAGGGACTGCGACAAGACTTTTGTCTCAGTCCCTTTTTTTGCATATTTTTAGCATTTATTTCCAAAAAAATGTAAGGGGATTCCTATATTTTTAAGTATACTTGTTTTTCCTTTTATACATTTTATGGTATTATCATTTTATTAGTTATTATAAAACAATCGTTAGAAAGGACGTCATTATGCAAGTATACGGAATTGATGCGGTGCTTCGAATCGTGAGTCATTTGGCGTTTATCTACTTAGCCTTCTGGTCTTTACGTTCGTTACGCATTGAAACTTTTTTCAGACCAATGCATAATACGCAAATTAGAATGGCAATCGTACTTTTTTCAATTTTTTTAGGGTACACTGCAAGTAATTTTTTCTTAGAAGTTATCGCTTTATGCCGAAATCTTTTCGTTAGCCTGTAAATTTTAAAAAAAGGTACTATTTTAAAAGCAAGGATGTTATAATAGAAAAGATTTTGAGTAAGTGTATGCTCATTGGAATTTTTTGGAGGGAACAACATGGAAGAGATCATCGTAAGAGGTGGCAATCAATTAAATGGAACAGTAAGAATTGAAGGAGCTAAAAATGCTGTTTTGCCTATTTTAGCTGCTAGTTTGTTAGCAGAAGAAGGTATTACGACATTAGACAACGTTCCGATTCTTTCTGATGTCTTCACTATGAATCAAGTGATTCGTCACTTAAACGTAGATGTAGATTTTGATGAACAAAAGAATCAAGTAACAATCGACGCTTCAAGACAATTAGAAATCGAAGCGCCTTATGAGTATGTTAGTCAAATGCGTGCTTCAATCGTTGTGATGGGTCCGCTACTTGCCAGAAATGGACATGCAAAAGTAGCTATGCCTGGTGGATGTGCGATTGGTAAACGACCAATCGATTTGCATTTAAAAGGATTTCAAGCTTTAGGAGCAAAAATTATTCAAAAAAACGGCTATATCGAAGCAATTGCGGATGAATTGATCGGTAACACGATTTATTTAGATTTCCCTAGTGTAGGTGCTACTCAAAATATCATGATGGCTGCCGTAAAAGCAAAAGGAACAACCATCATTGAAAACGTAGCTCGCGAACCAGAAATCGTTGATTTAGCAAACATTTTGAATAAAATGGGCGCTCAAGTCTATGGAGCTGGTACTGAAACAATGCGTATTGAAGGCGTGGATCATTTACATGCAGTCAACCACTCAATCGTACAAGATCGTATCGAAGCAGGTACCTTTATGGTTGCTGCTGCAATGACACAAGGCAATGTGCTGATTGCAGATGCTATCTCTGAACATAACCGCCCATTGATTTCTAAATTGATCGAAATGGGTGCAGAAATCATTGAAGAAGAAGGCGGAGTCCGTGTCATCGGACCAAAACATATCTTACCTACAGATGTAAAAACGATGCCTCATCCTGGTTTCCCTACAGATATGCAAGCTCAAATGACAGCTATCCAATTAGTTGCAGAAGGTACAAGTGTGGTGACTGAAACAGTGTTTGAAAATCGTTTCCAACATTTAGAAGAGATGCGCCGTATGAACGCTCATGTCAAAATCGACGGAAATGTAGCAATCATGGATGGAAACCATGAATTGCAAGGTGCAGAAGTATATGCAACAGACTTGCGGGCAGCAGCAGCATTAGTTTTAGCTGGCTTGAAAGCAAATGGAATCACACGTGTGCGTAACTTGAATTATCTAGACCGTGGATATTATAATTTCCATATCAAACTACAGCAATTAGGTGCAGACGTCGAACGTGTAGACATGGATCAAACTTCTGCTGAAAAAACAGCACAAACGATTGCTTAAGGAAGTGGCTGAATGAGTAACCAACGATATATCTTATTAACTTTGATAAAGATTTTAGTGGTGATCTTATTGCTTATCCTTCTTTTTGTGGCCGGAACGATGATCGGATATGGTGTCATCGGTGGCGGCAATCCATTTAAAGTATTCCAGCCAAGTTTGTGGATTCATATTCGAGACTTTTTTCATTGATAAATAAGAATCACAGTGGTTCTAGTCGATATGAAGTGAGCCATGAAGCAGAACATGATAAAAGAAAACAGAAGGGAACGTTGACGTTAGTCGCGATCCCTTTTTTTAGTAAAAGAAAAGAAGGAATCTAATTGATGAAGAAGATATTGATTTATTTAGTTAGAGGATATCAGCGCTTTATTTCGCCTGCATTTCCACCTAGCTGCCGTTATTACCCAACCTGTTCCAATTATATGATAAAAGCAATTCAAACCCATGGTGCGCTAAAAGGGACGGTAATGGGGACTGCACGGATCTTACGCTGTCATCCTTTTGTCAAAGGCGGTATCGATTATGTACCATTGACATTCCGATTAACGCGAAATAAGAAAGATAAAAAAGAACCAGATTATAAAAAGGTTGTGAAAAATACGGGTAGCACTGAGCGATAAAGAAAAAGAGGAAATTTATTGTCAAAGTAACAACTCCGCAACTACTTATATGGGGGACAAAAAATGATCGAAGAACTAAACAAGAAAGATTTACCGTGGTCCTTGTTATTAGATGCAGATCCTGATAAAGAAAAAGTTCAAGTATATGTTTCCAGAGGGAGTGGCTGGATATGGAAAGAAAAAGAAAAAACAATAGGTGTACTGATCTATGTGGCAAGGGAAAAAGAATACGAAATCGTCAATGTAGCAGTAACCCCAACGTATCAAGGAAAGGGGATTGGCGGAAAATTACTTGAGACAGCTTTTCAGAAGCTTTCACAGCTAGCTTCAAACCAAACTCGGATCATTATACGTACTGGCACTACTAGTAGCGCTGCGTTACACCTCTATCAAAAAATGGGCTATGTGGAGATTGGTCGAGTCAAAGACTATTTTATCCATCATTACTCTGAGCCCATTTTTGAAAATGGAGATCAATTAAGGGATCAAGTGATTTTAGCAATTCACTTACCTAAAAATAGCTTTAACTAATAAACTTTCAATTCGAGAAAATGCTTTCAAATGCTAAATAGATACATTACAATAGCTTTAGCAAACAAAAAGGAGAATATTTTTATGGGAATATTAGTTTTTGATTTTGGTGGATCGGCTGTCAAATATGGTTGTTGGGATGGCAAAGAGATTAAAGGTAAGGGACAATTTGCAACGCCTGAATCTTGGGAAGAAATGAAAACGCAATTATTTCAAGTTTATAAAAAAATACTCGTTTCTTTTGAAGTCGAAGGAATTGGAATCAGCTCTCCTGGAGTAGTGAATAATGAGAAACAGGTGATTGAGGGAATCAGTGCGATTCCTTATATTCATGGATTTAATATTTTCCGAGATTTGGAAACTCTGTTTCAACTCCCAGTAACGATTGAAAATGACGCCAACTGTGCCGGAATGGCTGAATTTTATGAAGGTGCTGCCCGTGATTATCAAGATGTTGCTTTTGTTGTGGCAGGAACTGGGATTGGCGGGGCGTTGTTCACGAAAGGACAAATAAATAAAGGGGCACATCTTTACGGTGGAGAATTTGGGTTGATGTTCTTAGATGGCGATAAGACATTCAGTAAACTTGGTACAGCGGTACAGATGGCTTGGCGTTATTGTGAACGCAAAGGTCTCGATAAAAATGCTTATACCGGAAAAGATGTCTTTGAATTAGCAGAAACTGGAGATGCAATAGCAAAAGAAGAAGTTGAGAGTTTTTATACGTATCTTACAAAGGGATTATTCAGTATTCAATTTTCGTTTGATCCAGAAGTGATCGTATTAGGCGGCGGGGTTTCTGCAAAAGAAGGGCTCATTGATGAGATCAAAAGCCGAATGAAGAAGCTGACAGAACAATTCGATCTGCATGATTTCGAACCGCAGATTTTATTATGTGAGTACAGAAACGATGCTAATCTTGTAGGTGCAGCAGCAAACTATCTCGCTGTACGTCAAGGAGAGAATTAAGAGCTTTAGAGAAGGTGCAGCTTGCATAAAAGAAGAGAATGAAATGAATAGGAGATTTTTACCTAAGGAATGTTTTATTTGCTGCAGTATGATAAAATATCTGAGAGGTGAAAATGATGTCAAAAAAAAATAAAGATATTGAAGTACGTATAGAAGAAGTGAAAAAAGATATCAAAGGTAAGAATTATGAAGTCACTCAGTTATTTATAGGGAAAAAAATGATTGGTGAGATCTTAGCCTATGGGCCAAAAGAATATGAAATTTTCTTTGGTGAAGAAGATTTTGGAAAAGAAAAAAGTCTTGAAAATGCGATAGAAACAGTGATTCGACACTGGAATCTGCACGAATAAAAAAATATCAAAAAAACTTTCAATAAAGGGTTGCAAAAATCTGGAAAATTAGGTATTATAACTAAGTCAGGTTGATACAAACCTTTCGGAGGAGTAGCGAAGTGGCTAAACGCGACGGACTGTAAATCCGTTCCTTAGGGTTCAGTGGTTCGAATCCACTCTCCTCCATTTCATTGGGGTATAGCCAAGCGGTAAGGCAAGGGACTTTGACTCCCTCATGCGTTGGTTCGAATCCAGCTACCCCAGTATACCACAATCGTAAGCTCTCGTTAGTTCGAGAGCTCTTTTTTTGCTTTGCTACCTTGTTCCTTGAAGATTCTGCTGAATTAAGATAGAGTTAAGTTAACTACAAGAATTGGAGGGATCCACATGAAATGGAAAGAAAAAGTAGACGAAGCAGCTGAAAAGTTATATGATTTGGTCAAATCAGAAAAATACAATATTGAAGTGAATATTCCGAAAAAAGGCGGAAAAGCGGTCCAGGTAAAATCAAAACGCCCAACGAATCATACAAAAAAATGGATGGCTAAAAACCGCTAATAATAACAAAAGATCCATAAGTCGGCATTTTCATCGATTTTAGGGTCTTTTGTTATTTTCTAGGTTGAACATATCTAAAAAATTGTTTCTGACAATAGGAGTAGGGAGAACGATGTGTGTCTAAATCCTCTGTTGATGGATAGAAACCTTTATCTTTTTCAGTTGTGAATCAGGTATATACCAGTTATAATAGAAGAAACGAAAGGACGGGTGTACGTTATGTCGAATCAATTACCTGTATATATACAGATTCATGACCAATTAAAAAATGAAATCGAACAAGGTATATGGAAAGTCGGAGACCGTCTTCCTTCAGAAAGAGAATTAGCAGTGAAATTCAATGTCAGCCGTATGACGTTGAGACAAGCAATTCAAAACTTGGCAGATGAAGGAATCTTAGAAAGAAAGATCGGTTCGGGCACGTATGTTGCGCGAGAAAAAGTACAAGAAAAAATGTCTGGTGCAACAAGTTTTACAGAAATTATGGAATCACAAAATCGAGTACCGTCTAGTCGGACAATCTCTTATTTCTTGACTTCGCCAAGCTCAAGTGAAATGGAAAAACTAAACTTGAGTAAAGATGACACGATCTTGCGAATGGAACGTATTCGTTTCGCAGATGATGTCCCTATTTGTTTTGAAGTTGCCAGTGTTCCACAAAAGCTGATCGATGGCTACAGCAAAGCAGAGATTACTGAATCGTTGTATCGCACGCTAGAAGAAAAAGGCGGGAAAAAGATCGGTCCAGCGAATCAAACGATTACTGCTGTGTTGGCTTCTGAGAAAATTGCTGACTATTTAGAGGTAAAACGAGGAGATGCAGTTCTTCGTTTGCGCCAGATTTCTTATTTTGAAGACGGTACGCCGTTTGAGTATGTGCGTACGCAATACGTAGGAAATCGTTTTGAGTTTTATTTGGAAAAATAAAAAACAGGTGATCCCTGATTCCTTATTAGAAATAAAAGAGAATCAGAATCACCTGTTTTTATATATGATCAGTTATCAGTTGCTCGTGATAAGAAACAGAACCCTCTTCAAATTGGACTTGTCCGTTCAGCAGCTCAATGATGGATTCTTTAAAGTGGTCAGCACTTTTTTCATCTACAGCACAGATGACGCTAACTTGATCAGTATATTGGATTTCTTTTATAAAAAAATGTTGGAGTTCAAGATAATTCTGTAATTTTCCTAGTTGCGGATACGTGATCATCACAGAGATCTCCTGTTGCAAGGTACCTTCTACGATTCCAATGTCAGACAATGCTTGAGAGACCGCATGAGTGTATGCTCGTATTAATCCGCCTGTGCCGAGTTTCGTTCCTCCAAAATATCGAGTGACTACTGCAGCTACATTGATCAGTTGATTTTTTTTGAGGACTTCCAACATCGGTACGCCCGCCGTTCCACTTGGTTCTCCATCATCGCTGCTTCGCTGTATTTCATTTTTTTCTCCAATGATGAAGGCGCTGCAGTTATGGTTCGCTTTCCAATGTTCTTTTTTTATTTCTTGAATGAAACTTTTTGCTTGGTCCTCTGATTCTATTCGTCTAAGAGAACAGATAAAGCGTGATTTTTTGATCTCAATCTCACTTTGTCCATTTTCTTTTATTGTACGATAGCGCTCGATCATCTTGTCACCTCTTTTTTTCATTTTCTTTATTCAGTATAAATAAAGTTCTAGGTTGTTTCAACACTGTAACGGTTGCGCAATTGCTGTAGTATGCGATAATAAAGACAAAGGCAGGTGGATCTGGGGATGCAGGAACGAATGAAAAAGTACGATGCAATTACGCATTATTTGAAGAACAATGGCGGCTCTCAAGTAACGTTGACCTTTACCCAATTTGACGAACTGCTGTTTCCCAGTAACGGACTTCCCAAAACAGCAAGGGAAAGTACAGATTGGTGGGCAAATGATTATAAACACCCTGAAAAAGGTGCCTATGGCTGGATAAATGCAGGCTATGAAGTAGTTGTCATCAATTTGGACAAAGAATATGTCGTGTTCAATAAATTAGTGAAATCTAGTTGGCTATTTGATTAAATAAACCGCGTTTAGAAAACGTTGACAAATTTCTTTCTTTTTATATAATAGAGTAACAGACGCGAAGAAAACGTTTGCATAGTTTGTTTTAAAAAGGAGAGAAAAGTATGGCTAAAAAAACAATCATGCTTGTATGTTCGGCTGGTATGAGCACAAGTTTACTAGTAACAAAAATGCAAAAAGCTGCTGAAGCAAAAGGAATCGACTCGGATATTTTCGATGTGTCCGCTTCTGACGCAGATAACAATCTTGCAAATAAAGACGTGGATGTGTTGTTATTAGGCCCACAAGTTCGCTTTATGAAAGCTGATTTTGAGAAACGTCTGGAACCAAAAGGCATTCCTTTAGATGTCATCAATATGGCTGATTATGGTATGATGAGTGGCGAAAAAGTGTTAGATCAAGCAATCACGCTCATAGGTGAATAAATAGAACAGTATAACTATCGAACAAGCGATCCAAAAAATAGATCGCTTGTTTTTTCGTATATTTTTTTAGGGCGAAGAATATGAATCATTTTTGGGGTAGAAGGCTTCTGACGAGAGATATTGAAGCAATAGACTGTGAGGAGGTAAATTTACCAAATTATGAGAAGATCGCAGCAGTGGAACGTTTGGGCAACTGGATTTTTTGTCATCGCTGTGGAATGAGGACGTCCGTCATTGATGGACAGCTTGCAGATTACGGTTATTTTTGTACACATTGTCTATATTTAGGGCGATGCGACACTCAACAAGATTTATATTTGTTTGATCAGCCTGAAGCAAAACCTCGAGAAGTCGTCTTTTTTTGGACAGGACAGCTTACTGAAAAACAAACGGAAATCTCAAAGAGAATACTTTGCCATTCAGAAAAAAGACATCATCTTATTTGGGCTGTAACAGGTGCAGGGAAAACAGAGATGCTTTATCCTATTTTAGTGGAAACTTTAAAAGCTGGAGGAAGAGTAGCGATTTGTACACCGCGAGTCGATGTTTGTAATGAATTGTTTTTACGCTATCGTTATGTTTTTCCAGAAGAAAAAATCACGTTGCTCCATGGGAATACAGCAACGGCTTATAACTTTACTTCTTTTGTTATCTGTACGATTCATCAGCTATACCGTTTTTATCGGTCCTTTGATTTAATAGTGATCGATGAGATCGATGCGTTTCCTTATAACGGGGATGCAGGATTAGCTCATGCTGTGCAAACAGCGATTAAACCAGACGGACGATTCATCTACTTAAGTGCCACACCTGATAAAAAGTTACTAAAGGAAATCAAGCAGACGTTTGACATCCACAAACTTGCTTTACGCTTTCATCGGCGTTTGCTTCCTGAACCCGTCTTGGTTTTCATGAATAATTGGCGACAAAAATGCAAGAACAAGAAGAAGATAAAATCTTTGGTGCGGATCATTCATCAATTAATTAAAGAAAACCATATCCTTTTATTTTGTCCAAGTATCACGATGATGCATCGTTTGAAAGCCACACTTCAAGAGGCTCTTCCGAGATATGAGATCACAGATGTTTCTTCAAGAGACAATCAGCGGGCGGAAAAAGTCCAGAAAATGCGAGAAGCAAAATATGACATACTGTTAACCACAATGATCCTTGAACGTGGAGTCACATTTGAAAGAATATCCGTTATCGTTTTAGGAGCGGATCATCCGGTTTTTACTAAATCTTCTTTGGTACAAATCGCAGGAAGAGCCGATCGTAAAGGGCCTTATACGAACAGTCAAGTATACTTTTTCTATGAAGAAAAAACTGCAGCTATTCGAAAAGCTTGTCAGGAAATCAAAGAAATGAATGAAGAAGGGAAGAAGATGCTGTGAGGTGCAGTTGCTGCAGTAAAGATATCGTCCAAAATTTAACATTCAGCGAGATTATTGGTGTTTCGAAATACAGATTACCTCAGACTTGTTCAGTTTGTCGCGCACAATTTCATTTATTGGAAACAAGAGGCTGTTCTGGCTGTCAAAAACCAATCCATTTCAATCTAGAGAGTACGAAAAAGAAAGTAAATTCTATCCCCGTTTACTGCAGTGACTGTCAAGAATGGAAGAAGAAATATCCGACCTATGATTTTCAGCACCGTGCCTTTTTTGTGTACGATGAAAATATGAAGGCCTGGCTCAATCAATACAAGTTTATGGGAGATATCCGACTAGCAGGCACCTTTGCATATAAATGGACGCAGATAAAAAAAGAATACCCGACATACATCTATTGTCCAATACCTTTATCTGAAAAAAGGCGAACAGAAAGAGGATTCAATCAAGTAAGCGAGATGTTGAAAGCAGCAAGAATTCCTTTTCAGATGCTACTCAAAAGAGAGAAGCATCTGCTGGCTCAAGCAAAAAACACGCGAAAGGAAAGATTGGAGATGCCGCAACCTTTTGAACTTGCAGTCACCTTTTCTAAGATACAAAATAAAAAAATATTGATTATTGATGATGTCTATACAACAGGACAGACTCTTTTCCACGCTGCAGATTGTTTGCAGGTCGCACAGCCGAAAATCATCCGAACCATTTCTTTAGCAAGATGAATTAGATGTGGAAATTTGATAGCGATTTAATTTGCAAATAACCTAGAGTTCGATATAATAGAATTAAGAAGAGGGAAAGAGTGGTCCTTCTCCTTCTTGATTGTGGTAGACGAAAGGGGTAATTTTTATGTTTAGATATAATGTACGCGGCGAAAATATCGAAGTAACTGAAGCGATTCGCGACTACGTTGAGAAAAAAGTAGGCAAACTAGAACGCTATTTCAGTGACGCACCCGATGCAACGGCGCATGTGAACTTAAAAGTTTATACAGAAAAAACAGCAAAAGTGGAAGTAACGATCCCATTACCTTATCTTGTATTACGTGCCGAAGAAACTTCTCCAGATTTATACGCAAGTATCGATTTGGTTGTTGACAAATTGGAACGCCAAATCCGCAAATTCAAAACAAAAATTAATCGTAAATCCCGTGAAACGGGCATGAATACTGCAAATGCTGCTGCTTTATTCAATGAAGAGGACGAAAACGAAAATGATTCTGAATTAGATATCGTACGTACGAAACGCCTTTCATTGAAACCAATGGATAGTGAAGAAGCAGTCTTGCAAATGAACATGCTGGGACATAACTTCTTTATTTTTGAAGATGCAGAAACAAATGGTACAAGTATCGTTTACCGCCGTAAAGATGGAAAATACGGACTGATTGAAACAGACTGATCAGCCTTACTTAAATAACAACGAAAACTTGCAGCAGCTACTGACAGCTGCCGCAAGTTTTTTTGAGTTTCCTCCTCTTTTAGATGAAATATGAATAAATTATGAAGTTCTTACTTTAATACGCTTAAGATATTTCAATTATCTATAACTAATGATAAAATGAAAAGTAAAGTCTACATAGTCTGGATAATACACAGAAAGAAAAGGAGATTACACAACGCATGGCCAATTTGATTCGTTCACTTATCGAAAACGATAAGAAAGAACTAAAACGTTTAGATAGCATTGCAAAAAAAGTTGAAGCATACGCTGACCAAATGGCAGCATTAACTGATGAACAATTACAGGCAAAAACTGCTGAATTCAAGGGCAGATACCAAAAAGGAGAAACATTAGATCAATTACTTCCGGAAGCTTTTGCAGTCGTCCGAGAAGCAGCAAAACGTGTATTAGGTTTATATCCATACCACGTACAATTGATGGGTGGAATCGTACTTCACGATGGAAATATCCCTGAAATGCGTACTGGTGAAGGTAAAACCTTGACCGCAACGATGCCAGTATATCTAAATGCTCTGACTGGCGAAGGGGTACACGTAGTTACCGTCAATGAATATTTAGCAACCCGTGACTCGACGGAAATGGGCGAACTTTATAATTTCTTAGGATTAACAGTGGGGTTGAATATCAACTCAAAATCTTCGGATGAAAAACGCGAGGCTTATAATTGTGATATCACTTATAGTACGAATAATGAATTAGGATTTGACTACTTGAGAGACAATATGGTCGTTTACCGCCATCAAATGGTACAACGTCCGCTGAATTATGCCATTGTCGATGAAGTTGACTCAATCTTGATTGATGAAGCGAGAACGCCGCTGATCATTTCAGGGCAAGCAGAAAAATCCACAGCTTTATATACAAGAGCAGACAACTTCGTGAAACGTTTGAAAGAAGAAGAAGATTATAAAATCGATGTACAATCAAAAACAATCAGTTTAACCGAAGCAGGGATCGAAAAAGCAGAAGAAACATTCGGTTTGGATAACTTATACGACATTGAAAATACTGCATTGACCCATCACTTGGATCAAGCATTGAGAGCCAACTATATCATGCTTTTAGATATCGATTATGTTGTCCAAGACGGAAAAGTACTGATTGTTGACCAGTTCACTGGTCGGATCATGGATGGACGCCGTTATTCAGATGGACTTCACCAAGCAATCGAAGCTAAAGAAGGCGTAGAGATCGAAGACGAAACGAAAACCATGGCGACGATCACTTTCCAGAACTATTTCCGTATGTACAAGAAACTTGCGGGAATGACTGGTACAGCTAAAACAGAAGAAGAAGAATTCAGAGAAATTTATAACATCCAAGTATACCAGATTCCGACAAATCGTCCGGTTATCCGTGATGATCGTCCAGATTTGCTTTACCCAACATTACAAAGCAAGTTCCACGCTGTCGTGCAAGATATCAAAGATCGCTACCGCAAAGGTCAACCTGTGTTAGTCGGAACTGTTGCGGTTGAAACATCTGAGTTATTATCAGATATGCTGAATCAAGAACGTATTCCTCATGAAGTGCTGAATGCGAAAAATCACTTTAAAGAAGCAGAGATCATCATGAATGCTGGTCAAAAAGGTGCTGTGACGATTGCTACCAACATGGCTGGTCGGGGAACAGATATCAAGTTAGGACTTGGGGTAAGAGAACTTGGTGGTCTAGCAGTTATCGGGACAGAACGACATGAATCTCGTCGTATCGATAACCAGCTTCGAGGACGTGCAGGACGTCAAGGAGACCCTGGTATGTCACAGTTCTACTTGTCATTGGAAGATGATTTGATGAAACGATTCGGTTCAGAACGAATCAAAGCTTTCTTAGATCGGATGAAGATCGGTGAGGAAGATGCTGTTATCCAAAGCAAGATGCTGACGAAACAAGTAGAATCTGCACAAAAACGTGTAGAAGGAAATAACTATGACACACGTAAAAACGTCTTACAATACGATGATGTGATGCGTGAACAACGTGAAGTAATCTATAAACAGCGACAAGAAGTAATCATGGAAGAAAAAAGCTTATCCAAGCCACTAATGAACATGGTCAAACGGACAATCAGTCGTGTAGTAGATGCGCATACACAATTAGAGAAAGAAAATTGGAATTTGGAAAGTATCATCGATTTTGCCGGCAGTACTCTTGTCCATGAAGATAGTATTACTCTTGCAGATATCGAAGGAAAAACATCTCAGGAGATCAAAGAGTATCTAAACGAACGAGCACAAGAAGTATTTAATACCAAAGCGGCTCAACTAAATGGTCCAGAGCAACTGTTGGAATTTGAAAAAGTCGTGATCTTGCGTGTTGTGGACTCTAAATGGACAGACCATATTGATGCAATGGATCAATTACGTCAGTCAATCGGCTTACGTGCTTATGGACAGAACAATCCATTAGTCGAATATCAAACAGAAGGCTATAAGATGTTTGAAGATATGGTAGGCGCCATCGAGTATGAAGTCACTCGAATCTTTATGAAAGCTGAGATCCGTCAAAACGTACAGCGTGAACAGGTTTCTCAAGGAACAGCTTCTCACTCAGAAGACGGAGATGCCAAAGAAAATAGTAATACTAGCGCGAAAAAACAGCCAATCCATGTGAACAAGGTCGGAAGAAATGATCCTTGTCCTTGTGGAAGCGGGAAAAAATATAAGAACTGTCATGGAAAAAATGCAAACTAATTTCTGACAGCAGGATTGGTGAGACAAATTCTTTTTTTAAGAATTCGTCTCACCTTCTTTCTGTTATTTGCTGATTCTGTTAGACTAGATATAATGAAAAAAGTATAGTGAAAGAAGGAAAAAACATGGAAATATCCGAAATTCGAAATCTCCTGACAGAAATGCAGGAAAAGGTCACAAGTTTCAGGAGGTCTCTTTGACTTAGATCAGCTGGAAGAAGACATCGCGGAAGCAGAAGCAAAAATGGCTGAACCTGGTTTTTGGGATGACAGCGAAGCCGCACAAAAAGTGATCAGTGAAAATAACGCTAATAAAGAAACTTATGACCAATTCCATTCTCTTGCCGAAGAACTAGAAGAAATCGAATTGATGGTGGAGATGCTGCAAGAAGAACCTGATGCAGCAATGCAAGAAGAAGCAGAAACACGTATCAATGCATTAGATGAAAAAATGAAGACGTATGAATTATCTATGCTGTTAGACGGACCTTATGATCGAAACAATGCGATCGTCGAATTGCATCCAGGGGCTGGCGGAACGGAGTCCCAAGACTGGGGCAGCATGCTTTTACGTATGTATACACGTTGGGCAGAGCAGCATGGCTATCAAGTAGAAACACTAGATTATCAAGCAGGTGATGAAGCAGGGATCAAGAGTGTGACCCTGCTGATTAAAGGACATAACGCTTTTGGTTATCTAAAATCAGAAAAAGGTGTTCATCGCCTTGTACGGATTTCGCCTTTTGACTCAGCGAAACGACGTCATACTTCTTTTTGTTCGGTAGATGTGATGCCAGAGCTTGATGAAACGATCGATATAGAAATCAATCCAGATGATTTGAAAATCGATACGTACCGAGCAAGTGGTGCAGGTGGTCAGCACATCAATAAAACAGAATCTGCTGTACGGATCACTCACTTGCCTACAGGAACAGTAGTAGCTAGTCAGGCACAACGCTCACAATTGAAAAACCGTGAGCAAGCGATGGGGATGTTAAAAGCTAAGCTTTATCAATTAGAAGTGGAAAAGAAAGAACAAGAAGCAGCTGCACTTCGAGGAGAACAAAAAGAAATCGGCTGGGGTTCACAGATCCGTTCTTATGTTTTCCATCCCTATTCTATGGTAAAAGACCATCGGACAAACGTAGAGACAGGAAATGTCCAAGCAGTTATGGACGGTGACCTTGATTTATTTATTGACGGCTATTTAAAAATGCATCTACAATAAGAACCCATTGTTAAATTGAAATAAAATTGTAAGATTTTGCAAGCATGTTGAAACATTGCCATGCTATAATAGCTAAAGACTGAAAAAGATATGGAGAGAACGCCATGATTGAAATGAAGGATGTAATGAAGAAGTACTCAAATGGTACGACCGCTATCCGCAATCTCTCGATTGTCATCGAACAAGGAGAGTTTGTCTATGTGGTTGGTCCGTCTGGAGCCGGTAAATCTACATTCATCAAATTGATGTATCGAGAAGAAAAAGCTTCAAAAGGGACTTTGAACGTCGCAGGTCATGATCTAATAGCAATCAAAAACCGCGAAGTTCCTTATCTACGCAGAGAAATCGGCGTGGTGTTCCAAGACTATAAATTATTACCAAGAAAAACAGTATATGAAAATGTTGCGTACGCTATGCAAGTTATCGGCAGAAAACCTCGAGATATCAAAAAACGAGTAATGGAAGTGCTGGACCTTGTTGGTTTGAAACACAAAGTTCGAGTCTTTCCTAGCGAATTATCCGGTGGGGAACAGCAACGTGTCTCTATTGCTCGGGCAATCGTGAATACGCCTAAAGTACTTATCGCGGATGAACCGACAGGAAATCTGGATCCAGAAAACTCATGGGAAATCATGAAATTATTAGATCGGATCAATGCCCAAGGAACTACTGTCGTGATGGCTACACATAACAGTACGATCGTAAATACGATTCGGCACCGAGTAATTGCTATCGAAAACGGCCGCATTATTCGAGATCAAGCGGAAGGGGAATATGGATACGATGATTAGAACCTTTTTCCGCCATTTATTAGAAAGTATCAAGAGTTTGAAACGTAACGGCTGGATGACAGTTGCTTCAGTCAGTGCGGTAACGATCACGTTGACTTTAGTCGGTGTATTCATGGCAGTTATCATGAATGCAACTAAATTAGCTCAGGATATAGAAGGAGACGTTGATGTATCTGTATTCGTAGATATCGGTACAAAAGACGAAGAGATGAAAAAGCTAGAAAAAGAATTGAATGACTTAGATCATGTTAAAAAAGTTGAATTTTCAAGCAAAGAACAGGAATTGAAAAAAATCCAAAACGAAATGGGTGATTCCTGGAAATTGTTTGAAGGTGACAATAACCCGTTATATGATGTGTATGTAGTAAGTGCTACTGATCCTTCTTATACAAAACAAGTAGCAGAAGAAGCAGCAGATTTGAAGAATGTTTCTCGTTCTGATTACGGTGGAGCTTCCTCAGATCGGATTTTCCAAATCGCTGGTGCAGTTCGGACATGGGGATTAGTTGCAGCGGCATTGCTGCTGTTCGTAGCGATGTTTCTCATTTCGAACACGATTCGGATCACGATTTTGTCTAGACAGCGTGAAATTCAAATCATGCGTTTAGTCGGTGCAAAAAATGGATATATTCGCTGGCCGTTTTTTCTTGAAGGTGGCTGGATCGGTCTGATCGGTGCGATTCTTCCGATTTTGATCATCACATTTGGTTATGCATGGTTTTTCCAATTGATCAATCCATCATTATTACGTTCCCATTATTCATTGATTCATCCACAAAATATCGTTTGGAAAATCAATCTTTTAATGGTCGGCATTGGTGTGATCATTGGTTCACTTGGCTCGATCATTTCTATGAGACGTTTCTTGAAATTCTAATACCACAATATAAATAAAATGAGAAAGTTGGACAGTTTCGTTCCAGCTTTCTTTTTTTATTGGCTAGGAGAATAGAAGGAAGCGGCTTTTTTCCCTTTACTTTAAAAAACAACTTGGGTATTCTTAAGTTGGTAGAAGAAGAGGTGAAGCCGTGAAAATTATCGTTGACAATTTTTTTACGATCCTTTTGATTATGAATATTTTGCTTTCCTTTATCATCGTTTTTCGAGAAAGAAAGGAAACTGCTCAAACATGGGCATGGCTGCTCGTTTTGATGTTCATTCCAGTTGTAGGATTTATTTTATATATTTTTTTAGGAAGAGGGATTTCCAAAGAGAAAATCTTTGATTTGAAGATCCAAGGGAAAATCGGTAAGAACCTGGAAATTGAAGAAGACAAACAGGCATTGATGCGAGGGCTTTATCCTCATCCGCCTACTGGACAAGTAGATGTGAAACAATTGATCTATATGCTCACGGTATTTGAAAGTACGCTCTATACGACTAAAAATGAAATCACTTTATTTACAGATGGTCGTGAAAAATTCGATGCGCTGATTGAAGATATCAAGCAAGCAGAAGACCATATCCACTTCCAGTATTATATTTATCGCAGTGATGCATTAGGTGAAGAAGTTCGAGATGCATTGACAGAGGCGGCAAGACGAGGGGTAAAAGTCAGAGTCCTTCTTGATGCATGGGGTTCCACACAAGTTTCTTCCAGCTTTTTTCAGAATTTGAAAAAAGCAGGCGGAGAAATCGCATTTTTCTTTCCTCTATTTGTTCCGTATATTAATCCTCGGATCAATTATCGTAATCATCGTAAAATCGTAGTTATTGATGGGAAAATCGGATATACAGGTGGGTTCAATGTTGGAAACGAATATCTAGGATTGGTAAAGAAATTTGGTTATTGGCGAGACAATCATTTGCGTATTTACGGAGAAGCGGTGTATACCTTGCAAAACCGTTTTTTGATGGACTGGAATTCTCAGCATACAAAAGAAGTAGGCTATTCTCCCAAATTTTTTCCGTCCATTCACACTACTGGTGATATAGCTGTTCAAATCGTGACAAGCGGACCAGATACCGAACATGAACAAATCAAAATGACTTATTTGAAAATGATTTCGTTAGCCAAACGGGAGATATTGATCCAAACGCCTTATTACATACCGGATGGATCGATTCATGAAGCACTGAAGTTGGCTCTTCTTTCAGGCGTAAAAGTTCATATCCAAATACCTAACAAACCAGATCATCTTCTCGTTTACTGGGCAACGTATTCTTTCGCTGCAGAGCTGATCGAGTATGGAGCAAGGATCGAAACATATGAGAATGGATTTATTCATGCAAAGACGATGATTATTGATGGTGGCATTGTTTCAGTTGGCTCAGCAAATATCGATGTTCGTTCATTTCGCTTGGACTTTGAGGTCAATACACTGATTTATGATGAACGAATGGCTTCACGTGTAAGAAAAGCTTTTTTTGAAGACTCGAAAATTTCTACGCATCTCACAAAAGAAATGTATGAAAACCGAGGAATAATCATCAAGATGAAAGAAGGATTAGCAAGATTGATTTCGCCGCTCCTTTAAAACACAAAAAGGACATGAGAACCATCAACAGATGGAGATCTCGTGTCCTTTTCTAACGGGGCCATTTCTGAGAGTACGTCAGAAATGGAGAAAGCGTCTCGCATGAGCGAAATTAACTTTGGGGTATCTCTTGTTTTTTGGGGAAAGCAAGAAATAAGCTAATATATGCTATTAAAAGAGACACATTTCAAAGCCAGTATAGCATAGAAACTTTTAATGAGATAGTTTTTTTACAATTATGAGAATTTATTTTGTTATTTAATGATTTTGATTCGTTTTCATCAAGTAATGAAAATGATAAAATAAACATACTTTAGGATTAAAGGAGATTTCTAATGAAAAAACTTAAATTATTCTTACCAATAATAGGATTAGCTATTCTTTTATCAGGCTGTTCAAAGTGGATTGATCGAGGAGAATCCATTACGGCTGTTGGCTCTTCTGCTTTACAGCCTTTAGTAGAAACAGTTGCTGAAACTTACCAGACAGAAAATCCTGGAAAATTCATCAATGTACAAGGGGGCGGAAGCGGAACTGGTTTGTCTCAAGTACAGTCAGGAGCAGTCGACATCGGAAACTCTGATTTGTTTGCGGAAGAAAAATCGGGGATCGATGCCTCAGCATTAGTCGATCATCGAGTAGCAGTTGTTGGGATCACTCCTATTGTGAACAAGGATATTGGCGTAAAAGACATCAGTATGGAAAACCTGAAAAAACTATTTACAGGCGAGATCAAAAACTGGAGTGAAGTCGGTGGAAAAGATCAGCCAGTAGTTATATTGAACCGCGCTTCAGGAAGCGGAACCCGTAGCACGTTTGAAAAATGGGTATTGGACGGAGAAACAGCTGTTCAGGCACAAGAACAAGATTCAAGCGGAATGGTGCGCCAGATCGTTGCCGACACACCCGGTGCAATCAGCTATGTTGCTTTTTCTTATGTTTCCGATGATGTAGATACGTTGAATGTTAACGGTGTAGAACCGACAGATGAAAATGTGACAACGAACAAATGGACGATTTGGGCATATGAGCATATGTACACAAGAGATCATCCAAAAAAACTGACAAAAGAATTTTTAGACTATATCTTATCTGATGAAGTACAAGATAACATCGTTGGAGAACTAGGTTATATCCCTGTTTCTCATATGAAAGTCGAACGTGATTGGCAAGGAAATATCGTTAAAGAGTAATCTTTACACAAAATTTACAAACTTAGCTAAACTTTTACATGTTATTAAAACCAAATTGATGTTCAATTTGTACACTGAGTGAGTATGTTAAACCTGATTAAGGGGGAGTCATCTGTGGAAGATGTGAAAAAAGTATTATTAACAAAATCAAAACGTTCAAAAATGGAACAGCGTGGAAAATTCATCAGTTTTTTATGTATCGCGCTGATCGTGTTGGTTGTATTATCTATTTTTTATTTTGTAGCTAGTAAAGGATTGGCCACCTTTTTTACTGATAAGATCAATGTATTTGATTTTCTGTTTGGTACAGATTGGAATCCAAGCCAAATCGGAGCAAATGGGAAACCAATGGTAGGGGCATTGCCTATGATCACAGGTTCGTTTATTGTGACCTTTTTATCTGCTATCGTTGCCACGCCATTTGCCATTGGTGCAGCAGTATTCATGACGGAGATCTCTCCTAAAAACGGAACGAAGATCTTACAGCCGGTCATCGAGCTGCTTGTAGGTATTCCTTCTGTCGTTTATGGTTTTATCGGTTTATCAGTTATCGTGCCTTTTGTCAGAAGTATTTTTGGCGGGACAGGGTTTGGTATCTTAGCTGGTACATTTGTGTTGTTCGTTATGATCTTGCCGACTGTCACAACGATGACTGTTGATGCATTAAAGGCAGTACCACGGCACTATCGGGAAGCTTCATTAGCGCTTGGTGCCACAAGATGGCAAACAATCTACAAAGTCGTGCTACGAGCAGCCGTGCCCGGGATTTTAACAGCAGTCGTTTTTGGTATGGCTCGTGCGTTTGGTGAAGCCTTAGCTATCCAAATGGTCATCGGTAATGCAGCATTGATGCCAACAGGACTTACTACTCCTGCTTCTACATTGACGTCCATCTTAACAATGGGAATCGGAAATACAATCATGGGAACAGTTGAAAATAATGTGTTATGGTCATTAGCGCTGATCTTGCTATTGATGTCATTATTCTTTAATATCGTGATCCGTATGATTGGGAAGAAAGGAGAGCTGAAATAATGAACGCAAAACGCTCAGATAAAATTGCTACAGGTGTTTTATATATAGTTTCGGGGATCATCGTATTGATTTTAGCAGCTTTACTACTTTATATCTTAGTTCGGGGAATACCGCACATTTCATGGTCCTTCTTGACCGAACCTTCCAAAGCCTACCAAGAAGGCGGTGGAATCGGGACCCAGCTATTTAACTCGATTTATTTGCTTTTGATCACGATGATCATCAGTTTTCCTATTTCTTTAGGTGCGGGTATCTATCTTTCAGAATATGCTGGAAAAAACTGGCTAACAGATGTGATTCGCACGTCGATTGAAATCTTGAGCTCGTTGCCTTCTGTCGTTGTCGGTTTATTCGGTTTCTTGGTTTTCGTTATTCAATTCCAGTATGGTTTCTCGATTATTTCTGGTGCATTGGCTTTGACTGTATTCAACTTGCCTCTTTTGACTAGAACAGTTGAGGAGTCTTTACAAGCGGTCCATTACACACAACGAGAAGCAGGATTGGCCTTAGGTTTGTCACGCTGGGAAACAGTGATAAAAGTGGTGGTTCCAGAAGCGACACCAGGGATTTTGACTGGTGTGATCCTAAGTTCTGGAAGAATTTTTGGTGAAGCAGCTGCATTGATCTATACGGCTGGACAAAGTGCACCTGCGTTAGATTTTACGAACTGGAATCCATTAAGTGTTTCAAGCCCGATCAGCATTTTCCGTCAAGCTGAAACATTAGCTGTCCATATTTGGAAGATCAATACAGAAGGCACGATGCCTGATGGTGTTTCTGTTTCGGCTGGCGCTTCTGCCGTGTTGATCATTGCTGTTTTACTGTTCAACTTCGGCGCTCGTGCGATTGGCAAACGATTATACCGAAAAATGACTTCAGCCTAAGGAGAAGAAGCAAAATGAAAAAATATAACTGGAATGAAACAAATGTCATCACCATGCCAAAAGAGAAAGAAGTAGCACTATATACGGATGATCTACATGTCTGGTATGGCGACAATGAAGCAATCAAAGGAGTGGATCTGGAATTTGAAAAAAATAAGATCACTGCACTGATTGGTCCTTCCGGCTGCGGAAAATCTACGTATCTTCGTTCGTTGAATCGAATGAATGATGGGATCGCTAATACGAAAATCACTGGGAAAATCATGTATCAAGGCGTAGATATTAATGCGCCTCAAGTGGATGTTTATGAGATGCGCAAACGGATTGGCATGGTTTTTCAACGTCCTAATCCGTTCAGCAAGTCGATTTATGACAATATTACATTTGCTTTGAAACAGCACGGCGAAAAAAACAAAAAGAAATTAGATGAAATCGTTGAAACAAGCTTGAAACAAGCTGCCTTGTGGGACCAAGTAAAAGACAGCTTGGACAAAAGTGCCTTGGCTTTATCTGGCGGGCAACAGCAACGTTTATGTATTGCTCGTGCGATCGCGATGAAACCTGATATCTTGCTGCTAGACGAGCCGGCAAGTGCTTTGGACCCTATTTCGACAGGAACGGTTGAAGAAACACTTGTAAACTTGAAAGAAGACTATACGATCATCATCGTGACGCATAACATGCAACAAGCAGCTCGTATCAGCGACTATACTGCCTTTTTCTATCTAGGAAAAGTAATGGAATATGACAAAACTAACAAGATATTTACCAGACCAAAAATTCAGGCAACCGAAGATTATGTGTCCGGTCATTTTGGTTAAGACGGAGGCCTCAACATGACAAAAGAAATTATTTCATCTAAAGATCTTCATCTGTATTATGGAAAGAAAGAAGCACTAAAAGGGATCGATCTAAGTTTCAATCAAGGGGAAATCACTGCGATGATCGGTCCTTCTGGTTGCGGAAAATCCACTTATCTGCGTTCTTTGAACCGGATGAATGACCTGATTCCGAATGTAACGATCACCGGAAGTGTTTTATATAAAGACAAAGACATCTATGGTCCAAAAACAGATGTTGTTGAACTAAGAAAAGAAATCGGCATGGTATTCCAGCAGCCAAACCCATTTCCTTTTTCTATCTATGAAAATGTCATCTATGGATTGAAATTAAAAGGGGAAAAAGATAAAAAAGTCCTTGATCAAGTAGTTGAAGAAAGCCTGAAGGCAGCGTCTGTTTGGGATGATGTGAAAGACAAATTGCATAAAAGTGCTTTATCTTTATCCGGCGGGCAGCAGCAGCGTGTATGTATCGCACGTGTTTTGGCAGTTAATCCGGAAATCATCTTATTGGATGAACCAACAAGTGCGCTTGATCCTGTTTCTACTGGGAAAATCGAAAGTATGCTGTTAGAATTAAGAGAGCGGTATACGATGATCATCGTGACCCATAATATGTCTCAAGCTTCACGTATTTCAGATAAGACGGCATTCTTTTTAGATGGTCACTTGATCGAATACAACGATACGAAGAAGATATTCATGAATCCAGAAAAACAAGAGACAGAAGATTATATTTCAGGTCGATTTGGATAAGGAGGAAACGGAATGCTACGTACACAATTTGAAGAAGAATTGCTGAATCTCCATAATCAGTTCTACGAAATGGGGATGATGGTGAGCAGCGCCGTGCACAAGTCAGTTCGTGCATACATCAAACACGATAAAATCTTAGCCCAAGAAGTTATCGAAAACGATATAAATATCAATAACATGGAAACACGCTTGGAGAAGAAAAGTTTTGAAATGATCGCATTGCAACAGCCAGTTACAACTGATTTGCGTATGATCATTACGGTCATGAAAGCTAGCTCGGATTTAGAACGTATGGCCGATCATGCGGTGTCTGTTGCTAAATCCACGATTCGCGTAAAAGGGCAGACGAGAATACCGGAAATCGAAAAAGAGATCTCCGATATGTCCGATTATGTGAAAAAAATGGTGGACAACGTCCTAGTTGCTTATGTCAAAACAGACGAAAAAGACGCACGTACGATCGCCAATATGGATCAAAGAGTCAATGACTATTTCAATCGAATCTATAATGCAACAATCAAAAATATGCAGGAAAATCCTGAGACAGTCATCAGTGGAACAGACTACTTGAATGTTGCCAGTTATCTAGAACGGATCGGAGACTATGTGACAAACATCTGTGAATGGATCGTCTACTTGGCTACAGGGAAAATCACTGAGTTAAATACGAACCACAATGAGATTTTCTAAACTGAAGCTGTGATTATGCCGTTTGTTTATGAAAAGAGGTTGTGAAAAAGCTGTTCTACATCAAGTAATAAGAACAGTCAAACAAAAAATAGCTCCTCATATTTTTCGTTTGGCTGGACTTATTACCGCAGATGCAAGCTTTTGAACACCGTTTATTCGGGAAAGGGTTTGTGACAAAACATGTCACAAACCCTTTTCATCATTTCATAGAAAGGATAAAGAATGCAAAAAAAAATTAGCATCATCACTATATTTTTTATTTGTGTGCTTACTTCATGGGTTATTCAGCATCAAGCCGCTTTATATGAAGTACCTGTCATCGAGATAGAAAAAGTACGAATAAAAGAGGATCATCAATTGATTACAGGAAAACTGATGAACACGGATCAAAAAGGAGAATCGATTTATTTATCGGTTCCTTATCAAAAAAATCAAATAGAAACAGCAAATATAAAAGCGAGACAAATGTATCTAGTCCAAATGCATGGAGATGAATGGCAGCTAGTAGCAAAAAAAATGATGGCTGGCTTTTCTTCTTCACAAGTATCTTCATTGGCGCTATGTTGCTTATTGGCGGAAAACAGGGTCTATTTACTTTAGGAAGTCTCATCATCAATATCGTTTTACTTTTACTTTTGTTGCTCATCTTTACTAAAACAGAAGGGATTTCTCTATTAAATATATCTATCCTGTTCGTCGTTATAGGGATGATTATTAGCATATTGGCTTTAGATGGATGGAATAGAAGCAGTATAATCAAAATTTCAGCTGCAGTTACGAGTGTTTTTTTAGCATTTTTTATTTGTCTTTTGACAATGAATCATTGGAAAGACCAAGGACTGCGCTATGAGGAACTGAATTATCTGACACGACCGTATCGTTCTGTTTTTCTTTCTAGCGTACTGATTGGAACAGCTGGAGGAACACTCGATACCGTTATCACAGTCATTGCGACATTAGAAGAATTGACTAAGCGACAACCAGAAATAACAGCGAAACAGTTATGGCTTTCAGGAAGGCAAGTGGGTCGAGATGTGATTGGCTCGATGACCAATATCCTTTTGTTCGTCTATATCAGTGGGTCAGTTCCATCGCTTCTTTTATATTTAGGAAATCAATGGTCGTTCAAAGAAACGATAGAACAGCATTTATCATTGGAATTTTTACGCGTCATTGCTGGCAGCTTAGGAATAGTATTATCGATCCCTATCTCGGTCCTCTTTTTTCTGACTGTAAGGAGGCTGAAACGATGAATGTACTTATTATACTTGTTGGGATTTTAGCAATCAGCGTGCTACTTATTGGCGGTACGCAAGGTATGTATATTCTTTTAGGCTTATTCATCAATTTAGGGATCTTTTTCCTGTTGTTATTCGGTTATCATCAGAAGTGGCCGATACTGGCATTGTCGGTCATAGGATTTTTATTGATTGCTGTGGTTATCTTATTTTTTATCAATGGTTATAATCTAAAAATGCGTGCAGCTTTTGTGAGTATACTGATCTTTTTATTTTGTTTCCTACTATTGCTTCCTATCACTGATTTTTTAGCGATCCAAGGTTTTACATCGTAGAACTAGAAGAATTATCTGGCTTAGATAAGACTTTAGCGATTGATTTTAGATTACTTACGAGATCGTTGCTTCTGATTAGTCTTAGTGGTGCTGTTTTAGATGCTAGTGTAGCAATTTCTAGTGGGACATTCGAAGTATATCAGGCAAATCCGCAATTATCTTTTTACCAATTGCGCCATTCTAGTTTCGCTATTGCTAAAAAAATATTGGCGTCAACAGTAATGACACTTCTTTTTGCATTCATGGGAAGTTCTTTAGCGTTGATCCTCTGGTTTATTGATTTAGACATTCCTTTTCAGCAAGTGATCAATGAAAAATCATTTGTTCTAGAATATACGATGGCTATTCTTACCACATTGTCCGCACTACTTGTTCTTCCTTTAACCTGCGTGACTGCAGCATATCTCTTTACAAAAAAGAAAGAACAACTCAAGATGGAGTAAAAGTTACAACTTAAGTCCTATGACATTTTTACTGAATCAGTGCATAATATGGATGTAAGGAAAAGCTTGCAAACAATTTTGCTTAAGGAGGCAATTTCCATGAAAGAAAGAGAACGTATTTTAGATTTAGTGAAAAAAGGAATCCTTTCGACTGAAGAAGGCTTAGATTTATTAGAAAGCATGGCAACTGAAAAAGACGAAAAGCAAATAAAAAAAGAAGCAGACAAGGTAACTGCTAGTCATAAAGAAAAAGATCAGGCAAGTCAATTGATCGATAAACTTGAAAACGGCGAAGAAGAAATTTCTGAGCCAGTTGATCCAAAGGAAAGAGAAAGACAAGATCAAGAAAACTTAGAAAAGATCTTAGATGAACTAGCAACTGAAGCGAATAAAACTTCGGCGCGTCTAGATGAAGTAAATGCTCAATTCGCTGACAATAAGGCAGCACGCAATGAGAAACAGGAAGCATTGATGCAGCTGAATACAAAAGAAGAATTAGGCGAGTTGACAGAAGAAGAATTAGCACAGCGTCAGACGTTAGAAGCAGAAATCAAAGAGTTAGAAGCTAGTGGCGATACACTGTTAGAAGAACAATTGAAATTAGAAGCAGAATTAAAAGATATCCGTAAGAATCAATGGTCTGAGAAAAAAGAAACGTTTACTGATAAGTTTGAATTGCCAGATGATTGGAAAGATCAAGCAACAGATACACTGAATCAAGTAGGCGAAAAAATGTCAGAAGCTGGATCACAGTTAGGAAAATACTTGAAGAAAACATTCCAAACTGTTTCAGAAACAGTGAATGATAACATGGAATGGAAAGATGTCAGCTTACGTGTCCCTGGGATTGCGACAACGAAATTTGAGCATGAATTTTACTATGAAGCTCCTGCAGCAAGTATCCTTGATATCAAGGCAGCAAACGGAAACGTGACGTTAAAAACGTGGGACAGCAACGATGTGAAAGTTGAAGCTAAGATCAAACTTTACGGAAAAATGGGTGCTGAACCATTTGAAGCATTCTCTGAACGGAGCCAGATTGAGGTTAATGAAGATCATATCTCCTTCCAAATTCCAAATAAACGTGTGCGTGCAGACCTTGTTTTCTACTTACCTAAACGAGTATACGACCACGCAGCTATTAAACTTCTAAATGGCAACATCATGATTGAAACATTGGAAGCTAAAGATATTTATACAAAATCTACGAATGGTAACATCATCGTGGACCAATTAACTGCAACGATGCTGGAAGTAGAAGGTGTAAACGGCAATATCGATATTCGAAACGGGAACATCTTAGATTCTATTATCGAAACAGTAAATGGTACAGTGACATTTGGTGCGACAGCAGAAAATCTTTCTGTGTCTTTAGTAAATGGTGATGTACGTCTTACGATTAAAGAAGATAATTTGAAAAAAGTAGAAGCAAGTTCAGTGAACGGAAATGTCAAAGTCGCTTTACCAGATGGCATCGGTTTGGAAGGACATGCTAAAACAAGTCTTGGAAGTATCAATAGCCGTCTGTCCAATTACGAAGTAGTTCGTGAGAAAAAAGAACGGACAAACCAAATGTTGCAATTCCGTCGTGTTTCAGATGGTGAAATCGCGCAAGTGCAACTTTCAACGACAACAGGAAGTATCTATTTAAAAGATACAGATAAATAAAGAGGTTGTGAAAGAGATGTTCAGCCTTGAGCAATAAGAAGCGATTTTGTAAAATAGCTTCCCCTATTTTACAAAATTGTGCCTTATTGCCGATAGGCTATCTCTTGAACACCGTTTACCAAGAGATTATGAACTTGCCACTTATCGCCGAGTCACAAGGAATAATTTCAAAAAAAGCTCGTCACGTTTTATGAATATGGTAATTTGTGACCGAGAATTTTGCAGAGAGACATCGATTAAGAAGAAGGTTGTCACAACGATTTTCTTCATTTAAAATAGTAGAACAGAGGTGAGACATGATGAAAAAAAAGTTGACAAAATCCAATAAAAATGTTGTTTTGACAGGGACTTTAGCAGGAATAGGAGAATACATCGGGATTGATCCGACTGTTATCCGTGTGCTTTATGTATTCCTGAGCTTAGTTGCTTTTGGAAGTCCAATCATTTTATACATTTTATTAGCTTTGATTATCCCATCTGCGCGTTCTGCACGAACAAACTATGGACATAACAATGCATATTATGAAAAAAACAATTATCGTGAACAAACTCGTGAACAAACAAAAAAACGCAAAGAAGCGGAAAAAATCGATGATGACGAATGGAGTGACTTTTAATGTCGTACTTTCAACGTATTTTAGTTAATACGTTAACATTCATATCATTGGCTGTTCTTTTTCCTGCGATGGTCCATGTAAGCAGTATTTGGACGGCCGTTCTTGCCAGCTTCGTATTGTCTGTGTTGAATATGTTTGTCAAACCGATTTTGACGATACTGTCCCTGCCCTTTACATTAGTCACATTGGGATTGTTTACGTTTGTTATCAATGCAGCGATTCTTAAAATGACCTCCTTTTTTGTGGGAGCAGAACATTTTAGTTTTTCTTCATTCGGTGCAGCGTTGTTAGTAGCTATCTTGATGTCGCTTGTCAATGTAATTGTCAGCGAACATAACAGTAGAAAATAAAAGAAAGCTGTGCCGAACTATCGGCGCAGTTTTTTTATTTAGAAACAGGAATGCGTTTTCTATTACATTGGTAATTAAATAAAAACGTTTTTTTTAATTGGTAGTACTTTTGGCTAGACAATGATAAAATGATAGAGAACACTCTAATAGAAATGAGGTAGCATGAATGTCAGAAGTTGTAAAAGTTAGCCAATTAGTGAAAAAATTATCTTTGGAAATCGTGACAGGCGACGAGAAAAGTTTAGACCGTGTCATCGTAACTGGGGACATCTCACGCCCAGGACTAGAGTTGACTGGTTATTTTAATTATTATTCCCATAATCGTTTACAGCTATTTGGCAGTAAAGAAATCAGTTTTGCGGAACGGATGATCCCAGAAGAGCGTTTGATCATCATGAGAAGATTATGTAGTGAAGATATGCCCGCATTTATTATTTCAAGAGGATTACCAGCTCCAGAAGAAATGATCCAGGCAGCAAATGAAAATGGGATAGCTGTACTGCGTTCTCCCATCTCAACTTCTCGTTTATTAGGAGAATTATCCAGTTATTTAGATGGTCGCCTTGCCCCTCGAACAAGTGTCCACGGTGTTTTAGTGGATGTTTACGGATTAGGTGTACTGATTCAAGGTGACAGTGGGATAGGAAAAAGTGAAACAGCGTTGGAGTTGATCAAACGCGGTCATCGATTGATCGCAGACGATCGAGTAGATGTTTATCAGCAAGATGAATTAACGGTGATCGGAGAACCGCCTAAAATCCTGGAACATCTGATTGAAATCCGAGGAATCGGGATCATTGATGTAATGAATCTTTTTGGTGCGAGTGCGGTACGTGGCTCTATGCAAGTCCAGTTGGCTGTTTATCTGGAAGCATGGGCAAAAGATAAGAAATACGACCGTCTGGGCTCTGAAGACACGACCGTTGAAATCGCGGAAGTGGGCATTCCACAAATAAAAATCCCTGTCAAAACAGGACGAAACGTTGCAATCATCATTGAAGTAGCCGCGATGAATTTCCGTGCACGTACAATGGGCTTTGACGCAACGAAAACATTTGAAGAAAGATTAAGTCGCTTGATTGAAGAAAACTCAGGCAACGACTAGCAAGGAGTGACAATATGTTAGCACAAATCAATCGAGTTGCTTTTGAGCTTGTAGGGATTCCTATCTACTGGTATGCATTGATCATCGTATCAGGTATCATTATCGCCATGTGGCTTAGCAGCAGAGAGGCTGTTCGGGTAGGATTAAAAGCAGATGATGTGACAGATTTTATGTTGTGGGGATTGCCTATCTCCATTATTGGCGCTCGCTTATATTATGTTTTATTTGATCTTCCCCAGTATATAGCTGATCCAATCCAAATATTCAATATCCGTTCAGGAGGCTTAGCTATTTATGGCGGACTGATTGCAGGCGCGATCACGCTGTATTTTTTTACTAAATATCATTTTATTTCTTTGTGGACTTTTTTAGATATCGCTGCACCAAGTGTATTATTAGCACAGGCAATCGGTCGTTGGGGAAATTTCATGAACCACGAAGCATATGGACCAGACACGACGCGAAGCTTCTTAGAAAGTCTGCATTTACCGCAATTCATCATTGATAATATGTATATCGAAGGGATCTATCGTCAACCAACATTTCTTTATGAATCACTTTGGAGTTTGATTGGATTTATTTTGCTTTTGTTTTTACGAAAGAAACCACACCTTTTGAAAAAAGGTGAAGTCCTTTTATGTTATCTAATGTGGTATAGTTTCGGGCGTTTCTTTATTGAAGGATTACGTACAGACAGTCTTTACTTTTTAGGTGTGATCCGTATTTCTCAATTATTATCTGCTGTGTTATTTGTCGGTACATTGATTCTATTTATTTGGCGCAGAAAAAAAGGAAATTTACCGGATTATGACCGCTCATTAGGAAAAAATCAACAAATTATCTGATTTTTAGAGCGTTAAAAATGAAAAAAATTTCAGGAGTGGTAAAATGAATTATAGAGTAGCGGTTTTAGGACCAGGCTCTTGGGGTACTGCTTTGGCACAAGTCCTCGCCGAAAACGGACATGACGTTCGGATTTGGGGACATCGTGCTTCACAAGTAGAAGAAATCAACACCCAACACACGAATCAACGTTATTTACCAGATCATTATCTACCCGATTCCATCCAAGCATTCACCAATATGGAAGATGCAGTAAAAGACGCAGATGCGGTGCTATTCGTCATTCCAACGAAAGCAATACGTTCTGTTGCAAAAGAACTAGTGCCTAAATTGAATACAAAGCCAGTGATCATCCATGCAAGTAAAGGATTAGAACAGGGAACACATAAAAGGATCTCTGACATCTTGTTAGAGGAAATCCCAGCAGAAAAAAGAAAAGCTGTTGTTGTTCTTTCTGGACCAAGCCATGCAGAAGAAGTAGCGAAACATGACATCACTACGATCACAGCTGCAAGTACAGATGCAAAAGCAGCAAAATATGCACAAGAGCTGTTCATGAATAATTATTTTCGGATCTATACCAATCCTGATGTGATCGGTGTAGAGATGGGGGCAGCTTTGAAAAATATTATTGCTATTGGTGCTGGCGCTATTCACGGCTTAGGGTTTGGCGATAATGCAAAGGCGGCAATCATGACGCGCGGATTAGCTGAGATCAGCCGTTTAGGTGTAGCAATGGGTGCCAACCCGCTGACCTTTATCGGATTAAGCGGAGTAGGCGATCTAGTCGTTACTTGCACAAGTGTTTATTCTAGGAACTGGCGCGCAGGCAACTTGTTAGGACAAGGGCAGCCCCTAGAAGAGGTGCTAGCCAATATGGGAATGGTCGTTGAAGGTGTGAATACTACCCAAGCAGCGATAGAACTAGCCCAAATGATGGAAATCGAAATGCCCATCACTCAAACAATCTATGAAGTGCTGTATGAACAAAAAGAAATCAAAACAGCCGCAAAAGAAATCATGTTACGTGATGGGAAAAAAGAAAATGAATTCTCATTAACAATTTTTTGAAGGAGCGAATGTATATGAAAGTCAAAAAAGCAGTTATTCCAGCAGCAGGATTAGGAACAAGATTTTTACCAGCAACAAAAGCTATGGCAAAGGAAATGTTGCCAATTGTTGATAAACCAACAATCCAGTTCATCGTTGAAGAAGCGTTGAAATCAGGAATCGAAGACATCTTGATCGTTACAGGAAAAGCTAAACGACCAATCGAAGATCACTTTGATTCAAATATTGAATTAGAAACAAACCTAAGTGAAAAAGGAAAGACCGAATTATTGAAATTAGTAGAAGAAACGACAGATGTCAACTTGCATTTCATCCGTCAATCTCATCCAAAGGGTTTAGGACATGCCGTTCTTCAAGCAAGAGCCTTTATTGGAAATGAACCGTTTGTCGTTATGCTAGGCGATGATATCATGGAAGATGAAGTACCATTGACACAGCAATTAATCGATGATTACGAACGTACTCATGCTTCTACGATCGCCGTTATGCAAGTTCCTCATGATGAAACTTCAAAATACGGAATTATCAATCCAGGAGAAGTATTGGAAGATGGGTTATACAATGTCAAAAACTTTGTTGAAAAACCAGATCCAAGCAAAGCACCAAGTGATTTAGCTATTATTGGACGTTACTTATTGACTCCAGAAATTTTTGATGTATTGTCCGAGCAACAACCAGGAGCCGGAAATGAAATCCAACTAACTGACGCAATCGATACATTGAATAAAACACAACGCGTATTTGCCCGTAAATTCACAGGTAAACGTTACGATGTCGGTGACAAATTTGGTTTTATGAAAACAAGTATTGAATATGGTCTAACACATCCAGAAGTAGGTGCACCTTTACGTGAGTATATCCTGTCTTTAGGTAAAACATTAGAAGCAGAAGGAAGCAAGATCGATCATAATCCAAAAGGAATAACAGAAATCAAAGAAGAAAAGAAAAAATAACCCTTTTTTCTAACGAGCTTCAGCTGCTAATTGAATAAAAAGTAGTTGAAGCTCGTTTTTATTTGTTTAAAAAACACGAAAATGCTATCCTTATAGAAAAGAGAGACAAGAAGGGAGTTTGATCATGTCAGGAGGAGAAATTGCAGGATTGATCGCAGCAATCGCCTTTGCGATACTTGTCGTTTTTATCGTTCGTGTGTTGTTGCAAGTTTCTAAAACTTTAGAAAAAGTAGATCAGACTGTAGCAGAAGCAAATACGACGATCGAAATCGTCACAAAAGACGTAGATCTTTTGTCTAGACAAGTAGAAGGTTTGCTGGTCAAAAGTAATGAACTGCTCTTGGATATCAATGGAAAAGTCGCAACGATCGATCCATTGTTCACAGCAGTTGCTGATTTAAGTGAAAGTGTATCAGAACTTAATCATTCTAGTAAAAACATCGCGACGAAAGTCGGCGGAATCGGTAAAACGACAGCTAAAGCGACGGTTGCCGGAAAAGTCGGTGGGACAGCGATGAAATTTTTTAAAAACAAAAAACATACTGAAACGACAGGAGGAAAATAAAAATGGCTAAAAAAGGTGGATTTTTATTAGGTGCAGTAGTCGGAGGCACAGCCGCAGCAATCGCCGCGTTATTGTTAGCACCAAAATCTGGTAAAGAACTTCGGGATGAATTAGCTGCCCAAGCGGATGATTTGATGGATATGGCTTCAGATTACACAGATATGGCGAAAGAAAAATCGACTGAGTTAACAGGTATTGCAAAAGAAAAAGCGCAAGATCTTTCTCAACAAGCAGGTGATCTAGCAGGTAGTGTCAAACAAAAAGTAAGTGAATCAGCAGATGAAGCAGGAAGTGAATCTGACGATATCTTGTTAAATCTTAAAGAACAATCAGCTGACTTATCTAATCGTTTCAAAAAAACGGCAGAAGATATGAAAAAACCCGCAGATGAATTAGGAAGTATTGCTAAAGATACTTCAGAAGATATCATGATTGATGTAAAAGACGCTGCTGGTAAAGCAGGAGATACTGTCAATGAAGGAATGTCAGAAGCAAAACCAGTTGCAGATGACACAAAAGAAATGATGAAAATGGCAAAAGAAGATGCGAAAGAAGCTAAAAAAGAAATAAAAGATACAATGACAGATTCATCTACAAATCACTAAAATCACAAATTTATAGAATAAAAAGGTGGGAGCGGACTAGCTCTCACCTTTTTTACTCTTATTTTTCTAAAACGAGTAATTCTTTTGGTGTAGTCGTGAATGGCACACAGCCATCGCTTGTCACATATACACAGTCTTCGATACGTACCCCTACTTTTTCAGGAATATAGATTCCTGGTTCAAGAGAGAAGCACATCCCTTCTTCGATTACTAAGTCATTTCCTTCTACAAGGGAAGGGAATTCGTGGACGGTTGTTCCGATCCCGTGACCTAAACGGTGATTGAAATATTCGCCGTAGCCATAGCTGTTGATCACGTTTCGTGCGATTTGATCAAGTTCACCTGCTGTCACACCTGGACGGACGGCTTCTTGTGCGGCAAGCTGTGCTTCAAGAGTGATGTTGTAGATTTTTTCTTGGAAGTCGGTTGGTTTTTGATAAGCAATTGTACGAGTAGCATCACTGCAATAGCCATTCCAAACAACGCCAAGATCGAATAACACAAGTTCATTCGGTGAAATCTTCGTGTTTCCTGGTGTACCATGAGGGCTTGCAGCATTTGCTCCTGCAAGGACTAATGTGTCGAAAGACATTTGTGAAACACCTTGTTTTTTCAATTGGTATTCGATTTCTGCAATGATCGCTTGTTCAGTCACGCCTTCTTTCACTGCTTTAAAGCCAATCTCAAATGCAACATCGGCCCATTTACCAGCTTCGATCAGTTTGTCTTTTTCCTCTAGAGTTTTGATCAGTTGTAGACGTTGGATGATGGAAGTTAGATCAGTGTAAGAATCCGTTCCCGTCAAGATATCAGAGATAGCATCGAAGCACTCGACAGTCAAGGCGTTCTTTTCAATCCCTACATTGCCAGGCTGACCATAGCGAGCACGAAGTTCTTTTCCGATGATCTCCCAAGGGTTTTCGCTGTCTAAATAGCCACGGACATCATACGCCCAACTACTGTTTTGAGCATCTTCAACTTCCAAAGCAGGAGTGAAAAGGAAAGGATCTTGTTCAAGAGGGATAAAAAGAGCTAGTACACGCTCATGAGGATCACTTTCGTATCCGGAAAAGTAAGCGATGTGGCCAGGGTCGCTGATATAAGCCAATTCGACTTGGTGTTGTGCCATCCATTGACGTAGTTCATTGATTTTTACGTTATTCATTTGGCAACCTACTTTCTAAATTAATTTTGTATTCAATAATTGTACCACTGATTTATTAAAAGACCAACGTTCTAAAAACTGAAAAAAGTAAAAATTTTCATGAAAACAGAAATAAAACGGTTGCAATTCTTGAGATTATTTGATATTCTATTTTAGAAATGTAAGACGTATTTTCAGAAAACATATAAAATATGAATAGGAGAACACAAATGGAAAAGCAAACAATTACTATCTATGATGTAGCGAGAGAGGCAAATGTTTCGATGGCTACTGTTTCACGTGTCGTAAATGGCAATCCAAACGTCAAACCAGCAACAAGAAAAAAAGTCTTGGAAGTTATCGATCGCTTGGATTATCGTCCAAACGCAGTTGCGCGTGGCTTGGCAAGTAAGAAAACAACAACAGTTGGGGTAATCATCCCTGATGTCAGCAATATGTTCTTTGCTTCTTTAGCACGTGGTATCGATGATGTGGCAACAATGTACAAATACAATATTATCTTAGCAAATTCAGATGGCAACGACCAAAAAGAAGTCAATGTATTGAATAACTTACTGGCTAAGCAAGTGGACGGCGTGATCTTCATGGGTCACCATATCACAGACGAAATCCGTGGAGAATTTTCACGTTCAAAAACTCCTGTTGTATTAGCTGGCTCTATTGATCCAGATGAACAAGTAGGTAGCGTAAACATTGATTATGTATCAGCAACAAAAGATGCAGTAAACAAATTGGCAAAAAGCGGCAATAAAAAAATCGCTTTTGTCAGTGGTGCGTTGATCGATCCCATCAATGGACAAAATCGTCTGAAAGGCTATAAAGAAGCATTAAGCGAAAATAACCTACCATATAGCGAAGGATTGATCTTTGAAGCACAATACAACTTCAAAGATGGTCTATCTCTAGTCGATCGGATCCATAATAGCGGTGCAACAGCTGTCTATGTTTCAGATGATGAATTAGCCATCGGTATTTTGGATGGTTTATTAGATCGTGGCGTGAAAGTACCGGAAGAATTCGAAATCATCACAAGTAACAATTCACTACTGACAGAAGTAGCTCGTCCTCGTTTAACAAGTATCACACAACCATTATACGATTTAGGGGCGGTATCTATGCGCCTATTGACGAAAATGATGAATAAAGAAGAAGTCGAAGAAAAAACGATTATCTTGCCTTATGGAATCGAAGAAAAAGGATCTACAAAATAATAAAAGGACAACCATTCAGAGGTTGTGTGCCTGCCGTTTAACTCTGCGTCACAAGGAGCAATTTCAAAAAACAGCATCTCATGTTTGATGAATATATATTGTGACTTGTGATTCGGAGTTGGCAGGAGAACACCGTTTATTCGGGAAAAGGGGTTATGACAAAATTTTGTTATAATCCTTTTTTTTGTGTCTTAAAAAAGAGAGAAAGTGGTTGAAATTACATTTATCGTATAGAAAACAATCCGTGTATATATGCTGCATTTTGTTCACCACCATCAAAAAAATAAGGGAATGTGACAATACTATTGTCACATTCCCTTATTACTGTGTAATCTATTAAATCAATCATCTTTCTCATCTGATTCTTTGGTTGCTTGATTTGCTCTTGCATAAGCTGAAGCGGTGTTCCAGTAATCTGTATAGTTTTCATCGGTACCGCCAACGCCAAATTTAAAGGCGCTTTTCTTCGGTCCATTTTTTGCCCATAGCGATTCAACTGTTTTTCCTGGTGTTTGGATGGATTTTTTATTGACAGTAACTTTTCCAGGTGTTTGACCAGTAAATCCAGATACTTTTTTCTTCATCACATCAGATGATAATTCGAATTTCTCATCAGTGCCAAAAATGTCAGGTTTTGCTTGGTAAGCTTGATTGATCAGATTGGCAAGATAATTAGCCGAACGTATCCTTGCTTTGCTGTCCATTCCAGTATTGTCATCGTGCCCTGCCCAGCTACTGATGGTAATAGACGGAGTAGAGACAATTAGCCATGAATCTCGGTATTCATTGGTAGAACCAGTTTTTCCGACCCAATCTGCTTTTCCTAGATTTCCGTTTAAGCTTGAGATGGCATCTTTGAATGGTGTAGTGATTTTTGCATTGATCACACTACGCATCATGTCATTCATGATCGATGCTGTTGCTTCCGAATAGATCCGGACAGAGTTGCTTTCGTGTTTATAAATTACATTTCCTGCGTTATCTGTGATGGAATCGATGATATAGCCTTCTTCATAGACCCCGCCGTTTGCTAAAGCCTGAAATCCGTTGGTCTGTTGAAGCGTTGTGACATCTACTGTACCTAAAGGAGCAGATTCAACGCCCCAATTGTCATTTGCCGGGTAGTTCATCTTTGCCAAGTAGTGCTCGTAAGCATATTGTTTCGATCCACCGGAATTCAACACATCTTGATATAAGTGATAAGCCGGGATATTGTTGGACCATTCTAGTGACTCACGGACGGTTTGAAAGGTGTTCGATCCTTCGTTAGTAGCATTGACGATTTTCTCGCCAGCATTTTCTCCTTCTTGCCAAGTTGTTGCATAATCTGATACACGGGATTCTGATCCGATAAGCCCCATGTCGATTGCAGGTCCGTAAACAAGAACTGGTTTGATTGATGAGCCAGCTTGACGTTCTGTATCGAAGGCATGGTTATTTTGATTCTGACTGTAATTCCGTCCGCCAACGAATCCGTAGATGCGGCCAGTTCTGTTATCCATCAATACATTTCCGGTTTCTACTTGACTGCCAGCACCATCATCTAACATGTATCCATAATTTTCTACGCCATTTTGCAGTGCAGCATAGACATCTTTATCGATTGTCGAATGGATTGTATATCCTTTATTTTGGATCGTTTGCTGTGCCTTTTGATAATAAGCGTCACTGATCGATGAATCAGACATATCAGCGTTGTCTTTTTCAGCCAATTGTTGTGCAATGATTCTTGTTGCTTCATTCATCACAGTATAATACAAGAATTCTTTGTCAGTCTGTTCTGCGATTTGTTGTGGTAGAAAGTCTTTTGTAAGGTCATAGGATTTTGCTTCTTCGTATTGTTCTTTCGTAATTTGGCCTTCACGATACATACTGAATAAAACAAAATCTTTTCTGGCAAGGCCGGCAGAAAGATCTTCTTTTAGCGCGCCTGTGTTCGTGTATGGACTATACGTGATCGGGCTTTGGGGTAATCCAGCGATATAAGCAGCTTGCGGCAGAGTAACATCTTTTGCATCTACACCAAAGATTCCTCTTGCAGCTTCCTGGACTCCAGCAATGTTTTGTCCCTTATTATTACGACCAAATGGTGAGACATTCAAATACGTAGCAATGATCTCATCTTTTGAAAAGTATTTTTCTACTTGTGCAGAAAGAATGATCTCGTTTGCTTTACGTTTGAATGTTGTTTCATCTGTAAGGATCTGCTGTTTGACTAATTGCTGTGTCAAAGTTGATCCACCAGAAGAGCCAATACCAGTAGCTTCAGATACTAATGCTCGTAAAACAGCCTTAGGAACGTAACCTTGGTGTTTATCGAAGTATTCATCCTCTGTGCTGATAATTGCAGTTTTCAATAAAGGTGAAATTTTATCAGATGAAATAGTCGTGCGCATCAGATCTGTCTGGATTTTTGATATCTCTGTATTATCTGCATAAACAATCTTTGACGTTTCTGTAATGTTTCCTAGTTCTGTCTGCAGTGCTTTTTTAGTCGGCAATTGTGTGTCTTCGACGAGATAGGCAAAATAGCCAGCGCCTATTCCAATACCTAGAGCTGCGAACATCAAAAGAAGAACAGTAATAAAAACAGTCAATGATTGAAAAACTCTAAAAATAATCTTAGGAACAAACCATTTTTCTTTTTTTCTTCTATTCTGTTTTTTTCGAGTATTTTTGCGTGGCAAAAGGGTCACCTCAACTAATGGTTTTATTTCGCTAATTATAGCAAATAATAGAACAAAAAAACAGACAAGGCTGTTTTTGGCAGGAATTTCTTTTTTAAAGGAGTTAAAACGTGAGAAAATGATCTTTTTTATAAAAGAGTTCTTAAGCTTTTCTTTAGAGAAAATTTCAGTTACTATGGAGAACAGGGCAAAGAAAAATCAATCATTTTCTTTGTATATCATCTTACCAATATATAGGAATTGTTAGTAACAATTGCCTTTCAAGGAGGAATCCATCCATGTTATTAGGCTCACACGTCAGCATGAGCGGAAAGAAAATGCTGTTAGGAGCAGCAGAAGAAGCAGCCAGTTATGGATCTTCGACTTTTATGATCTATACAGGAGCCCCTCAAAACACTAGAAGAAAAGCCATCGAAGAGATGAATATTGATGCCGGAAAAGCGTACATGGCAGAAAACGGTCTAATAAATATCGTCGTTCATGCCCCTTATATCATTAATTTGGGGAATACGATCAAACCAGAAATGTTTCCTTTTGCCGTCCAATTTCTGAGAGAAGAGATTGTTCGTGCGGAAGCTTTAGGCGCTACTCAAATTACACTTCACCCAGGTGCTCATGTAGGGGCAGGAACAGAAGCCGGAATTGCTAGAATTATTGAAGGCTTGAATGAAGTTTTGACAAAAGAACAGACGGCACAAATCGCTTTGGAGACAATGGCAGGTAAAGGTACGGAAATCGGTCGAACATTTGAGGAATTAGCGCAAATCATCGATGGAGTAAAATTGAATGAAAAATTATCCGTTACTTTTGACACCTGTCATACGAATGATGCCGGTTATAATATTAAAGAAGACTTTTCAGGTGTAATGGAAGAGTTTGATAAGATCATCGGGTTAGATCGGCTTAAAGTACTCCATATCAATGATTCTAAAAATCCGCAAGGTTCGCATAAAGACCGGCACGCCAATATTGGTTTTGGAACAATCGGATTCGACACGCTGAATAAGATCGTCCATGATCCAATGTTTGACAATATTTCGAAAATCTTGGAAACTCCCTATGTCGGCAAAGATAAAAAGAAAGCTTACGCACCATATGGAAAAGAAATCGCCATGTTCAAAGCGCAAACATTTGATCCAGAAGTGTTTCCTGAGTTATTAGCAGAAGAAGTGATACTCTAAGATTTTCTATCTGACAGCAGCAAAAAAGGACCAGGCACATTGCCTTGTCCTTTTTTGTTTAAGAAACAAAGGAGTACTTTTTGCAGTCTTTTTCATCATGCATCTTCTCCCCCCTCTTTTTAAATTTAGACAAACAGGGTATACTGGTAGAAAAGTAAAAAAACGAAAAGTTTCACAAGCAAGTGGCAAAACGTGATTGGAAGGACGAAAAGATGCTGAACACTTTAAAACCCTTGATCAACCAACTAAAAAAGAAACATACATACTTTATTCTTGGCATAGCCCTATTATTTACAATTATTCGTTTGTATTTATATAGTAAAGCAATCTATGGAACAGACATGTCGGCAACCTATGATGATCAGCTGCTGATTCGCTATGCTCAAAATATTTTGGACGGTAAATGGCTAGGGGAGTATACGACTACAACACTTTCCAAAGGAATCTCCTACAGCTTATTTTTAGTACTTGCACATAAACTGCATTTTTCTTATGCAGTTTTGTTCGGCATGTTCAGTATTTTTGCCAGTATATTGGTTGCACTCGCGTTTAAACCGATCGTGAAGAACAAGTATCTTCTTTTAAGTATCTATTTTTATTTTTTGTTTTCTCCGATTAGTTTTACACATGAATATTCCACTCGAACGTATCGTAATGCCCTCGTGATTCCGGCTGTTGAGATCATTATCGCTTGTTTATTAGCTATTTATTACCGCAAATACGGTTCTAGCAGAAAATTGCTGCCATGGTTTTTAGGGCTTTCTGTCGCTTTTCCTTTTTTTTGGTTCATTCGCGAAGATTCTATCTGGCTTCTTCCTTTTACTGTAGTAGCTTTGGGTATCAGTTTCGTCCAGATCTTGCTAGGGCAAGACTTTTCTTTCAAAGAAGTAAAGAAGTTAAAAAAACGACTCTTTCTTCTCTCGAAACGGGAATGGCTGAAACTTTCATTGTTTTTACTTCCTATAGTTGGCTTTTCCATCGTCTATCAGTGGATCGAATATAAAAATGAGACAACATACGGTATTGCAACCATCAATGACCGTTCGAGTGGAGAATTTGGACGTTTGATGAAACAACTGATCCGAATAGATGATGAAACGAACTTGAATAAAGAAAACAGTGAGATATGGGTCTCACATGCTGCACTAAATAAAGCATTAGCCGCATCTCCTACATTCCATACTGTTTCTACCCGTATTGACGAATTATATACGACTCACGCGTGGACTCAAGGTGGAAAAGTAAAAGAATTACCCGGAGATATCATCTTTTGGGCATTGCGAGATGTGGTAAGCGAATCTGGTTATTACCAAAACAATGCAAAAGAAACCAATGATTTTTGGAAAAAAGTCAACCAAGAATTAGAAGAAGCCTATCACAAGGGAACCATCAAAAAGAAAAAAGAGTTCTATCTGATGGGATCAGGAGATGGAAAGACGATGAGTGATCTGCCAATCGTATTCGATTTCCTTCAATCAGGATACGCTTATGCATGGCGATATAAAGATTTCCATCAAGGAGGAAATTATAGTTTCGGAACGCAAGAACAAGTCAAACAGGCTCAAGAATTATTAAACCTTCCGCTAATGGAGAATTGGATCGATAGTAATGAACCGAGAACACCTAATTTCCAATTAACAAAATCAGCAAAAGTCGCGAATGTCATGATAAAAATTTACCAAGTTTTGTCCATACCATTACTGATTGCTTCAATAGCAGGAATACTACTCATGATACTAGGAACCGTATTTGCAAAAGTTGATCGTACGTATTATAGTTCTTCTTTGATTGTGGTCACTGGATTAGTACTGACACAATTGGTTTTTCTTTTCGGTGTCTCATGGTTTTGTTCTTATGCGCCAGAAAAAAAGGACTATTTTTTAAGTGTCTACACTGGTGCAGGTGTGCCATTAACGCAATTCATCGTAGTAACAAGCATGCTAGTTTTCAGTAAATTAAATCTGAAAAAAGCTTTATCTTCTAAACAAAAAGACCCTTGATAGTTAGATTTTTAACCTAACTATCAAGGGTCTTTGTGTGGAAAAATCAGTTTCTATTCGATTTCTTCTACCGTTTCCTGCAAACGCTGTTCATATTTTTTGTTTCCTTTATATAAATCACCAATCGTCCATGCCAACAGGAGAAGGACAAGAACAATGATTACATAAGCGATGTGATCAGCCAATGCTAGTTGAGCGGAAGTGGCTTGCTCGCCGAAGAAACTTTCGATCTGTCCTGGTAATCCTCGTAAGTTCAAGTAAGTTAGACTAATCACAGAGAACCAGCCAAGAAGTTTTACGATGAATGAATTTTTAAATCGGCTACCCATCTCCGCTTGGCTGTTGGTCATCATCAGTAAAGGGATCATCGAAAACGGCAACGCAAAAGCTAAGAACACCTGGGATTCATTCATTAAGTTATTCAAAGCGGTATGTTCTTCGATCGTTCCTTTTGTACTTGTAAACAAAACACAAATCAATACAGGAATCACAGAAAGCAATCGTGTGACCAGTCTTCTTAGCCAGATCGGGATACGCATATGGATGAATCCTTCCATGATGACTTGACCGGTCAACGTACCAGTAATAGTAGAGTTCTGGCCAGAAGCAAGAAGTGCTACAGCAAATAAAGTGGACAAGATACCAGATTTTGCTACAGCAATCAAAATACCATTGCTCATAGCTGATGGATCAGATAAAGCTTCATACAGACCAAAAAAGGAAGGATCTTGGACAGAACCGGTTTTGAAGACAGCGACACCCATGATCAATAGCAGCGCATTGACTAGAAAAGCCATCGACAATTGGATATTAGAGTCCCAAGTAGAAAAACGTACAGCTTGTGCTACATCTTCTTCGTCTTGGTGATCGATCTTCCGAGTTTGTGAAACTGCTGAATGTAGATATAAGTTATGTGGCATGACTGTTGCGCCAATAATCCCTAATGCTCCAGTTAGCGGAGTTTCGCCACCAATGACAGGTGAGTCGGAGAATGTATGGCTGTTAGGGATAAAGCCAGCAAATAAACTGTGCCAATCTGGGTTAGACAAGCCAACTTGATAGACAAAAACGAATAAAATGACGAAAATCAAGCAGACAACCAGTGCTTCGATCTTACGAAACCCGACTTTTGTCAGTAGTAAGAGAACGAAAACATCTAATACAGTAATAAAGACGGCAATCACCAATGGAATATCAAAAAGTAAGTAGAGGGCGATTGCTGCACCAATTACTTCTGCAATATCTGTTGCCATAATGGCTAATTCAGTCAATATCCATAAAATGACACCTAATGTCTTACTTGTGCGTGCTCGGATTGCCTGTGCCAAATCCATTTGGCTCACGATTCCTAATTTTGCTGCCATATACTGTAAAAGCATAGCAATAAGACTAGACATCAAAATAACTGACATCAATAAATATTGGAAATTTTGTCCTCCGGTGATCGAAGTAGACCAGTTACCCGGGTCCATATACCCAACTGCTACTAACGCACCAGGTCCAGAGTAAGCAAGAAGTGTTTTAAAAAAACTTTTCCCCTTTGGTACATCAACTGTTCCATTTACTTCAGCTAAAGATAAACCATTTGTATGTTCAATAAGTCGATGCTTATGAAATTGTTTATTGGATTGATTATTCAAGAAAAAACCACCTTTCCTATTTATCTACGATTACATTCTACACCTCAAAAAGAAAAAATTAAAGAAAAAGATTCGGTATGCCTAATTTATTTTCGTGGCGTGTCTTGCTAGATGACGAAAGAAATTTTGTTCTCCTCTAAAAAAACCGCTATTTTTTGCATGAAACTAAAGAATACGCCTTTCTTTTTTCAATAAACTTTAGTAAAATAAGTCATTGAGAGCAATTCGGAAATAGAAAGGAGAGATTTATATGTTATCAACAGGTATTGTCGTACTTATTGCTATTATTGCTTTGCTAATCGGCGCAGTAGGTGGCTTTTTCCTAGCGCGTAAATATATGAAAGACTATTTAGAAAAAAATCCTCCCGTTAATGAGGACATGTTGCGATCAATGATGATGTCAATGGGGCAAAAACCATCTGAGAAGAAAATTCGCCAGATGATGCAGCAAATGAAGAACCAAGGGAAAAAATAGGTTCTGACCCAACGACTTTTTACGGGCTGATTTTTTCAGCCCGTTTTTTATTTCGTAATTTGTTAGACTATTCAGATTATTCAGCAAAAAAGACAAGCACAGACAATCCTAGGCTCTTGATAAAGACAAAGGAGGAGTAAAATGTCGATTTTTAGAAAATTAGGCTGGTTTTTTCGTCAGGAAAAGAAACATTATTTAATTGGAGTTTTCTCGCTATTCGCAGTGGCCTTGGTTCAGTTAGTTCCTCCAAAAGTGATTGGGATCATCATTGATGAGATTGCCGATAAAAATTTATCAATAAAGATCATTTTCGGGTGGATCTTCCTATTGATTATCGCTGCTTTTTTACAATATCTTTTTCGTTATATCTGGCGGACGAATATTTGGGGAAGTGCAGCTCGGTTGGAGAAAGAACTTCGGCAGCAGTTATTCAAACATTTTACAGAAATGGACAATCTCTTTTACCAAAAATATCGGACTGGGGATTTGATGGCTCATGCAACGAATGATTTGAATGCGATCCAGAATGTAGCAGGAGCTGGTATCTTGACCTTTGCAGATTCAGTGATTACGGGTGGAACAACGATCATTGCGATGATTTTGTTTATTGATTGGCGCTTAACACTGATTGCGCTGATTCCTCTGCCTTTGCTGGCCGTCACTTCACGAGTGCTGGGGTCGAAACTCCATGATGCTTTTCGTGATTCGCAAGAAGCTTTTTCTAGTATCAATGATAAGACACAAGAAAGTATCACTGGGATCAAAGTCATTAAAACATTTGGACAAGAAAAAGAAGATCTAGCGGATTTTGAAGAAAAGATTGAAGATGCAATTATTAAAAACAAACGAGTCAATTTTTTAGACTCCTTATTTGATCCATTCATTACCTTGATTATCGGTCTGTCTTATGTTGCAACAATTATTTTAGGTGGAAAGTATGTCTTGGAAGGCACGATCTCGATCGGGCAGATGGTCTCATTTATTAGTTATATCGGTATGCTTGTTTGGCCGATGTTTGCGATTGGTCGATTGTTCAACGTATTGGAAAGAGGAAATGCTTCTTATGATCGCGTCAATGAACTTTTGCATGAAAAAACGCATATCGTGGAACAATTGGGTGCAGTGCAGACCCCGGCAAAAGGCGAGCTGAATGTAGCTATTTCCTCTTTTAATTATCCGAAAGAAGAATCACCAGCATTAGAACAAATCAAGTTTGCAATCCAAGAAGGAGAAACATTAGGTATTGTTGGGAAAACTGGTGCGGGAAAAACGACGATCATCAAATTACTGATGCGTGAATACGATGATTATCAAGGGAAAATCCAATTTGGCGGACGTTCGATCAAAGAATATTCATTGAATGCTTTATTAGGATCAATCGGCTATGTGCCTCAGGATCACTTCTTGTTTTCGATGACCATTCGAGATAATATCCGTTTTTCTAATCCAAAACTTTCAGAAGAAGAAGTAGAGCATGCGGCTTCTTTAGCATTTATCAACAATGAAATCAAGGAATTACCAAAAGGTTATGATACCTTAGTTGGAGAACGTGGAGTCTCTTTATCTGGCGGACAGAAACAAAGGATTTCGATTGCTCGAGCATTGATCAAAAATCCTGAATTGCTGATCTTAGATGATGCACTTTCTGCAGTAGATGCCAAAACAGAAGAAGCTATCTTGCATAATTTAAAAGAAATAAGAAAAGAGAAAACAACCATCATTGCAGCTCACCGTTTAAGCAGCGTGATGCATGCAAAAGAAATCATTGTTGTCGATCAAGGGAAAATCATTGAACGAGGAACTCATCATGAGCTGCTTGCATTAGGCGGCTGGTATGAACGAATGTGGGAGAAACAGCAATTAGAAGCGAAGATAGAAGGAGGCGAGGCCTGATGGATGAAAATTATCAATCGGAATGGACAAAATCGATTCCACTTAAAGAACAGAAGAAGATCATCAAACGACTGATGAAGTTCGCCAAACCTTTTAGAAGAACGTTCATCGTTGCTATCTTATTTGCGTTTGCCCTGTCTGTGATCAATGTCCTATTGCCAAGGATCATCCAAACTTTTATGGATGATCATCTGGCTAAACAGTCGGCTACGACACAAGTTATTTTGTTTTTTGCTGGTATGTACTTGTTTGGAGTCATAGTCAAAAGTATCATTTGGTTTTTCCAATGGTATTTGTATTCCATGGCTTCATTGAAGACCTATCAGTATGTTCGGGTAAGATTATTTGAAAAGCTGCATACACTAGGTATGCGTTATTTTGATCAGACACCGGCAGGATCGACTGTTTCTCGAGTGACAAATGACACAGAAACGCTATTTGAATTTTGGTATGTCTTTTTGATGGTATTGACTGGGATCTTTGCAGTCGTTTCTTCCTTCATTGCCATGTTTCAAATCAATGGAGAAATTGCCTTGTGGACTTTGGTGTTCTTGCCGATTTTAGGAATCGTCATCTGGTATTACCAGAAATTCAGTTCTCGTATTTACCGGAATATGCGGGAAAAATTAAGTCAGCTGAACACGAAATTGAATGAATCGATTTCCGGCATGCGTATTATCCAGCAGTTTCGCCAAGAAGCTCGTTTAGCTAAAGAATTTGAACAAGTGAACAACGAGTATTTAGACACGCGCTATGCGATGATCAAAACAAATTCGATTCTGTTAAGTCCGATCATCAATTTTCTATATGCATTGGCGATTGCGTTGGCGTTGACTTTGTTTGGGATCGATGCGCTGCATTCTCCCGTAGAAGTTGGACTGATCTATGCATTTGCGACCTATGTCCAGGGATTTTTTAATCCAATGTCTCAAATGATGGACTTTTTGAGCACCTTTACAGATGGAATGGTTGCCGGTAGTCGTATTTTGAAAATCATGGATACAGAAGAATATGCACCGCAACAAAATCCTGGAGCAGATCAAGCGATTACTTCAGGTAAGATCGAGTTTCGCAATGTAAGCTTTTCTTATGATGGAGAGCACAATGTATTGAACAATATCTCTTTTGTCGCTAATCCGGGAGAGACCGTTGCATTAGTGGGGCACACCGGAAGCGGAAAAAGCTCGATCATCAACGTATTGATGCGGTTTTACGAATTTTATGAAGGCCAGATCTTGATTGATGATCATGACATTCGAGAATATCCAATGGAAGAGTTACGTAAGAAAATGGGATTGGTCTTGCAAGATGCCTTCTTGTTTTATGGAGATATCGCAGGAAATATCCGGATGATGAATCCAACTATCACAGACGAACAGATTCGCCATGCAGCTGAGTTTGTTCAAGCAAACAAGTTCATCGATGAATTACCAAAAGGATATCACTCAAAAGTGATCGAACACGGTGCCAGCTATTCTAGCGGACAACGACAGCTGATCACTTTTGCGCGAACAATCGTGACAGATCCTAAAATACTAGTATTGGATGAAGCGACAGCAAATATCGATACTGAAACAGAAGGATTGATCCAAGAAGGATTGACAAAAATGCGACAAGGACGGACAACGATTGCGATTGCCCATCGGCTGTCCACGATTCGGGATGCAGAATTGATTTTAGTTTTAGACAAAGGTCATATAGTAGAACGCGGGAATCATGAAACACTTCTAGCGCAAAATGGTTTGTATGCAGATATGTACAAACTGCAAAGCAGTGGTGTGTAAAAAGTGGTTGTGACAGGGCTCCGTTCAGCTTTAGGTGATAAGAAAAAAATTGTAAAAAAGGCTTTCCAGATTTTTGCATAAATTTGGCTTATCACCGATAAGCTGGTACTGGAACACCGTATATTAGAAGTTGGGACAGTAGCATAGTAGCATTTTGACCTAAGCGCTAGAGTGAAAATAAAACAGAGCTTCCCAGATTCTTCATCTGTGAGCGTTAGTGTCGTAATTACCAGATTTAAAAAAAATCACGACAGCTAGTCAGAAGTGCCCAATAGCCGCTAAGAAAGCGTTGACAAAAGTGCTTGCTTTCGATAATATAAAGAAAACGATACGACTTGGATAGTGATTGCCTGATGCAAGCTAAACCTGATGAGTCTCCCATGGTTCCATGGACGGCTTTTTGGGTTTTTCTTTTTGTTTTGGATACAGCCCTATATATCATGGAAAGGAGTAAAACATGCTGATTGAGAAAGTACTGAATAACAACGTCGTAATAACCAGGGATGAAAGAAATCAGGAAATGATCGTGATGGGAAAAGGTTTGGCATTCAAAAAGAAAGTGGGTGACCCGATTTTTGACTCATGCATCGACAAAAAATTTCAGTTGACAAATGACGGACTTTCACAACAGTTCCAAGAATTGGCACAAGCGATTCCTCTTGAGTACTTAGAAATTTCTTGTGAAATCATTGAATATACAAAAGAGGCTCTACAAGTCCAGTTGAATGATTCGGTGTATATTGCATTGACGGATCATTTGTATACGGCTATCGAACGTCACAAAATGGGAATATTTGTACCAAATGTATTGCTGTATGATATCAAACAACTATTTCCTAAAGAGTATGCCATCGGGAAAAAAACAGTGAAGAAAATCTCGGATAAATACCACATCAAGTTATCAGAAGATGAAGCCGGATTTATCGCATTGCATTTAGTCAATGCACAAGGCATTCAAAGCCAACAAGACAATACCTACCTGTTTACTACAACAATACAGGATATTCTAAATATCGTCCGCTATTACTATAAGATTACATTTGATGAAGATTCAGTCCATTTTTTTCGATTCGTCACACACCTATGTTTTTTTCTGACACGCGTCCTAGATGGAGAAAAATCAGAAGTGGGAGAAGTTTCTGAGGAATTGTACCAGGTTATTCAAAAAAAATATAAGGATACGTTTGGTTGCGTTGAGAAAATAGCAGACTTTTTAGCCGAGATATTCAACTACCAGATGTCCACGGACGAAAAAATGTATTTAACGATCCATACTGCGCGTTTAGTGCATGAGAATCGTTGTAAATAAATAAAAAAAGGAGGATAAATTAACAAGAACGCATGAAATAAGGGTAGTGACATTCAGTTGGCTAAACCTTCCACTAATAAATTGGAGGGAATAGAAATGGGAAAATATCAAGAATTAGCGAGCAAAATTGTAGAAAATGTCGGCGGGAAGGAAAATATCAATGGTTTGACACATTGTATCACAAGGCTTCGTTTCAAATTAAAAAACGAAGAAAAAGCAAATGATGAGATCTTGAAAAATATGGACGGTGTTGTGACGGTAATGCGAGCGGGAGGACAGTACCAAGTTGTCATCGGGAATCATGTGCCAGTCGTGTTTGAAGAGGTTATAAAAGCAGGAAACCTTACTTTTGATGAGGCTGTTTCAACAGAAAAAATGAGACCGTTTGATATGCTTATTGATGGAATATCGGGCTGTTTCCAGCTATTCCTTGCTATTCTAGCTGCTGGTGGGATGATTCGTGGACTGACAGCATTACTTGTCTTCTTAGGCGCATTTGACCGCGGTTCTGGCACATTTGTTATGTTTGATAATATCGGTGATTCTGTATTCCAATTTATGCCTGTTATTATCGGTTTAACAGCTGCCCGTAAATTTAAAGTAAATGAATTCGTAGGGATGTTGCTTGGGGCAGCATTAATGAATCCTAGCTTGTCGCTGGAAGCTTTGAGTGGTGCAGCAGAAGCACCACTGACGACCATATTTTCTGGCACTATTTTTGAAGCACCTATTTATCAAACAGTATTCGGCATTCCCTGGATTGCGCGTAACTACGCTTCTTCTGTCATTCCCATTATCTTTATTGTGTTGTTAGCTAGCCAAATTCAGAAACCAATTAAAAAGTTAGTACCTGAGATGATCGCGAATTTCTTCGTTCCATTCTTCACCGTTCTTATTACAATGCCCTTAGGTTTTTTACTCGTTGGACCAGCATTCACATTCGCAACTGATATTTTAATGGCTGGATTTGAAACACTTTTAGCACTTTCGCCAGTTATTTATGGAGCAATCGTAGGCTTCTTCTGGCAAATTCTAGTGATGTTTGGTCTCCATTGGGCAATCGTACCAATGGGATTGATGCAATTTTCTGTGAATGGTTGGCAAAATATCATGACACCTGTTGCAGTAGTGTCTTTTGGACAAACTGCAGCACTTACTGCACTCTACTTTAAGCTTAGAAACCCAAAAGACAAAGCAATCGCAATACCAGCCATTGTTTCTGGTATTGTGGGGATTACAGAGCCAGCTATTTATGGGTTTACATTGCCACGTAAAAAAATATTTATTTTTACCTGTGTCGGTGGTGCGTTAGGGGGCGCGTATAGTGGATTAATGAATTTAACTTCTTGGAATCAAGGTGGATTAGGCATCTTTACAATTCCCAACTATATTAGACCAGATGGTGATTTAACGGATGTGATTAATGTATTGATTGGAATCGCCATTGCGATGGTGGTATCCTTTGCGCTGACTTTTTTCTTTTGGAAGGAGGAAGCAGGTGAAACAGATGATAGACAGAAAAGATCAGGTAAAGAAATTGTAAAAACACCGATACAAGGACAAATCGCTCCACTGAATGCAGCAAAGGATGCAGCTTTTGCACAAGGAACACTAGGTCGAGGAATCTTGATCTACCCTGAAAAAGGAGAAGTACGTGCCCCTTTTGACGGAACAGTCATGACCCTGTTCCCGACGAAACATGCAATCGGAATGGTTTCTGAAGCAGGTCTGGAATTGCTGATTCATGTCGGATTGGATACTGTTCAGTTGGAAGGGAAATATTTTGAAAGCTTGGTGCAGCAAGGAGAAAGAGTGAAACAAGGCGATCTGTTGCTCCGCTTCGACAAAAAGAAAATCGAAGAGGAAGGATACAGTTTAGAAACACCTGTGATCGTCACCAATTACACGGATTATTTGGATATTTTGGAAAATCAAGGGGAGACGGTCGGGCCAGACGATGCACTTATCACCGCACTGACCTGAACGGTTAGGTGAAAGAATGGACTAGGCTTAATTATTCTTTTTAGTCCACTTCTTTATTTTCAAAATTGAAAGGCTCTTTCATGATGGCTGAGCTGATAGGGCGTTTATCAAATTTTTGTCCTACAGAGATTAGATGGACTAAATTCTGTTGATAATTTTCTGCAAAAACACAACTATATAACACGTCTAGAAGATAACAAATCGATGTATTGATCGTAAAATTACCAATTTTCGAATACAGTCGTTCGCGTGTCGTAAGTCGCAAAGCGGCTGTACTCATTGAAGATAGCGTTGAATCACCGATACTGGTCAAAGCTAAAATTGGAACATGATTTTGTTTCAATATTTCTGCGGTACGAAGGATCACATTGTTTTCACCCGTATAAGAAATCAGAATCCCGCACATATCACTCGTGCAATTGTACGCTTCATAGAACGATTCACCAAAAGTGGTGACAATCGTGACATCCATTTTGATGCGCTTCATTTTCAGCATGAAATCTTGAGAAATCAAAGTATTCGAGTTACTGGCGAAAATCACGATTTTTTTTGCTTGAAGCATTAGTTGTTTGGCTTTTTGCAGTTGGTCATGATGAATGAGAGAAAGTGTATCTTGAATCGTCATCTGTTCTAAAGAAGCCATTTTATTTGCGATCGTCATAATACCGTCTGTGGTGGAAAAAGGAAGATTCGCATCTACTTCTTGAAAATTCCCTTCAAGATAGGCTGTTTCAGCTAAAAAAGCATTACGAAAACTGACCCAGCCATCAAAACCCATTTTTTTTGCTACACGGATGAGTGTGGACGGGTGGACATAACATCGCTCAGCAATCTCTTGGATGGTCATTTCGCCAAGTGCTGGAGAATCGCTTAAGAGAAACTGAATCACTTCATTTTCTGAAGGAGAAAAGGAGATTTCTTTGATTTTTTCACGTAATAACATGTAGATACCTTCTTCTTGTTTTTTTACGTAAATTATAACTTTTTTGAAAATGATTTGTAAACGGATTTATGTTATATAGCTTAATAAAGACATTTTTTGACAAGATATTTACAAAAATCCAGTAGAAAACACTAACTTTTGTAAATGTTACTGGAAAGAAACGAATTTCTATTGTTTGTTTTGTTTACAAAAAAGATAATAAAAGTGTAAAAAGTAAAGGAGTGAGAACATGGCAAAAGGAATCAAAATCGCTACGATTGGTGGAGGCAGCAGTTACACCCCCGAGTTGATGGAAGGATTTATCAAAAGATATGAGGAATTACCGATACGAGAAATCTGGCTCGTAGATGTAGAAGAAGGAAAAGAAAAGCTTGAGATCGTCAGTCAGATGTCTCAGCGTATGTGGGATGCTTCTCCGTATGAAGTCAAAATCTATGCAACTCTGGATCGGGAAGAAGCATTAAAAGATGCGGATTTTGTTACGACTCAGTTTCGTGTCGGTCAATTAGATGCACGAATCAAAGACGAGCGGATCCCTAGTTATTATGGGATGATTGGGCAAGAAACAAATGGTGCTGGCGGGATATTCAAAGCTTTTCGTACCGTTCCAGTGGTTTTGGCAATCGTTGAAGACATGAAGCGTTTATGTCCAAATGCTTGGCTGATCAATTTCGCGAACCCAAGCGGGATGGTGACAGAAGCAGTTATCAGATATGGCAAATGGGATAAAGTGATCGGATTATGCAATGTGCCAGTAATGGCGATGATGACAGAACCAACAATGCTTGGCAAGAAAAAAGAAAAGCTGATCTACAAGTTTGCCGGTCTAAATCACTTCCATTGGCACAAAGTAGCAGATAATAAAGGAAATGACCGCACGGCAGAATTGATTGATAGTTTATACGATGAAGACAATGGATTGCCGAAAAATATCTTTGATATCCCGTTTTTCAAAGAACAATTAAAACAAATGAACATGATCCCTTGTGGCTACCACCGCTATTACTACCGTGAAGAAGAAATGCTGGAACATGCTTTAGAAGAATATCAAACGATTGGTACAAGAGCGCAGCAAGTGAAAGAAACAGAAGCAGAGCTGTTTGAATTATACAAAGATCCAGAATTGGATCATAAACCTGAACAATTGCAAAAACGAGGTGGTGCTTATTATTCAGATGCTGCCTGTGAAACGATTGCTTCGATCTATGGAAATAAAGAAACACAGATCGTGGTATCTACAAAGAATGATGGAGCTGTTCCTGATCTGCCGGCAGATTGTGTAGTAGAAGTCACTGCCTATGTTGGCGCACAAGGCGCACGAAATGTAGCGTTTGGTTCCCTTCCTGCTGCTGAAAGAGGCTGGTTGCAAGTAATGAAGAATATGGAATTGCTGACGATCGAAGCAGCTGTGACTGGTGATTATGGAACAGCTTTACAAGCGTTTACGATCAATCCGCTTATACGATCAGGAAAGACAGCAAAACGGATCATGGATGAGTTGTTTATTGCACATCAGCAGTATTTACCGCAATTCAAGGAAACAATCAGCCGGTTAAAAGCAGAAGGAATCGAAGTCCAAGATGAACTGGCAAGAGAATTATCAAGCAATACACATGTAATGGAGGAAGTATGATGGGATTCAGAAAAGATTTTTTATGGGGCGGAGCTACAGCAGCCAATCAATGCGAGGGCGGTTATGATGAAGGCGGACGTGGGTTAGCGAACGTAGATGTTGTGCCAATCGGAGAAGACCGTTTTCCTGTCATTACTGGAAAAAAGAAAATGTTTGAATTTGATGAAAATCATTTTTATCCAGCAAAAATTGCGATCGATATGTATCATCATTATAAGGAAGATATTGCTTTATTTGCAGAAATGGGGTTCAAGACTTATCGGATGTCCATTGCTTGGAGTCGTATTTTTCCAATGGGCGATGAAAAAGAGCCAAATGAATCTGGTTTGAAATTTTATGAGGATGTCTTTAAAGAATGTCAAAAGTACGGGATCGAGCCGCTTGTGACGATTACACATTTTGATTGTCCGATGCATTTGATCAAAGAATATGGTGCGTGGCGTTCCAGAGAACTCGTTGGTTTTTATGAAAATCTGTGCCGAGTCATCTTCAATCGCTATAAAGGACTTGTCAAATATTGGTTGACATTCAATGAGATCAATATGATCCTTCATGCACCATTCATGGGCGCAGGGCTGTATTTTGAAGAAGGAGAAAATGAAGAACAAATCAAATATCAAGCGGCACATCATGAGTTGGTTGCAAGTGCCATCGCAACGAAGATTGCTCATGAAGTAGATCCGGAGAACAAAGTAGGCTGTATGCTGGCAGCAGGAGCATATTATCCATACACCTGCAATCCTGAAGATGTTTGGGCTTCTAGAAAATCAGATCGAGAAAATTATTTCTTCATTGATGTCCAGTCACGAGGAGAATATCCTGCTTATGCATTGAAAGAAATGGAACTAAATGGCATTCAGATCAAAATGGAACCTGGGGATGCCGCATTGCTGAAAGAACATACTGTTGATTTTATCTCCTTTTCTTATTATTCTTCTCGAGTTTCGACTACTGACAACGAACTCTTGGAACAGACTGCAGGAAATATCTTTGCTTCTGTCAAAAATCCATATCTGGAAGCAAGTGAATGGGGTTGGCAAATTGATCCATTAGGCTTGAGAATAACGATGAATGATATTTATGATCGTTATCAAAAACCACTATTTATTGTAGAAAACGGCTTAGGTGCAGTCGATACGCCCGATGAGAATGGTTATGTGGAAGATGACTATCGAATCGACTATCTGGCAGCACATATCCAGGCAATGAAAGATGCAGTAGAATTAGATGGAGTCGATCTATTAGGCTATACGACTTGGGGATGTATTGATTTAGTATCAGCTGGTACAGGTGAGATGAAGAAAAGGTACGGATTCATTTATGTCGATCGTGACAACGAAGGAAATGGCACATTAGCCCGTTCGAAGAAGAAATCATTCAACTGGTATAAAAAAGTAATTGATTCAAATGGAGAAAATCTTTCGAATGATTGATCAATGATTTATAAAAGTCTATTGTTTTTCAGCGGATTTTTCGAGTATAATAAAGCTATTCGAGAAACGCAAGCAGAACAATAGACTTTTTTTCGCATTGGCTGTAAAGTATGCTTACTTGATTAAGTAAAGGAGAATCTACATATGTATGATGTAATCGTTATTGGCGCAGGTCCTGCTGGGATGACTGCTGCTTTATATGCTTCACGTTCAAACTTATCCGTATTGATGATCGAACAAGGCGCCCCTGGCGGCCAAATGAACAATACGGCAGAAATCGAAAACTATCCTGGTTTCGATTCAATCATGGGTCCTGATCTAGCTTATAAGATGTATGAAGGTATTTCAAGATTTGGGACAGAAAATGCTTATGGAATCGTGCAAGATATCAAGGATCACGGCAGCCACAAAGAAGTTATTTGTGAAGATAAAACTTACGAAGGAAAAACAGTCATTATCGCAACAGGCTGTATCCACCGTAAATTAGGCGTACCTGGCGAGGAAGAATTTGCTGGACGTGGCGTTTCTTACTGTGCAGTTTGTGATGGTGCGTTTTTCCGTAACAAACGTCTAGTAGTGATCGGAGGAGGAGACTCAGCAGTAGAAGAAGCCATCTATTTGACACAATTTGCTTCTGAAGTAGTCATCGTCCACCGTAGAGATGACTTACGTGCACAAAAGATCATCCAAGACCGTGCATTTGCGAATGAAAAAATTTCCTTTATGTGGGATACAGTCGTTGACGAAATCGTTGGGAATGAAATGGTAGTGACAGGTGTGAAAGCACGTAATGTCAAAACCGGCAATGAGTTTGATTTGGCAGCAGACGGAGTATTCATCTATGTTGGACTGGATCCATTAACTGCACCATTTAGAGAAGCAGGGTTAACGAACGAAGCTGGCTGGATTCCAACAGACAACGAAATGAAGACGAATATACCAGGCGTTTTTGCCATCGGAGATGTTCGTGAAAAAGATTTGCGACAAATCACTACTGCTGTTGGTGATGGTGGGATCGCTGGACAACAAGTGTATAAATACTTGGAATCTTTAGAAGAAACAACTGCATAAGTTTAAAAAGAGTGGAAGAACGGTTTAATTGTTCTTTTACTCTTTTTTTTCGCGTGAAATCTACTGAATCCGATTTATGCGAATACTTGCAACCGTGCTTGATAAAAGAATCCTTTCTTGATTTAAGCGTTTTTTGGTCCTCATACTTTCATATCTAATAAGTGAATGCTATACTTATTAAGAACCATATTTCAGAAAGAGGTGTTATTTTCATGTCTTGGGAACAAGTGTATGAACAATGGGTACATGAAGAAAATTTAGAAGAAAACTTAAAAAAACAATTAAATGATCTGGGTGAAGATCCTGAAAAACTTGAAGATGCTTTTTATGCACCGTTGGAATTCGGTACTGCAGGCATGCGGGGAATCTTAGGGCCTGGGATCAATCGAATGAACATCTATACGGTAAGACAAGCAACAGAAGGACTTGCACGTTTCATGGATACACAAGGCGAAGAAACAAAACGCCGAGGTGTCGCTATCGCTTATGACTCACGCCATCAATCACCAGAATTTGCCATGGAAGCAGCCAAAACATTAGCACATCACAATATCCCATCTTATGTATTCGAAAGTCTACGTCCAACACCAGAGCTTTCTTTTGCAGTCCGTCATTTGAAGACGTTTGCGGGAATCATGGTAACCGCATCCCACAATCCAGCAGCTTACAACGGATATAAAGTCTACGGAGAAGATGGGGGACAAATGCCTCCTGCAGACGCAGATGCATTGACGAAATATGTCCGTGAAGTCAGCAATCCGTTAAAAGTTGAAGTATTATCTGACGAAGAAGCTGAACATAGCGGATTGATCACGATCATCGGAGAAGAAGTGGATGCCGCTTATCTAGAAGAAATCAAAGCAGTAACGATTGATCATGAATTGGTGGAAACAATGGGGAAAGATTTGAAACTTGTGTACACACCACTTCACGGAACAGGAAAAATGTTGGGCGAACGTGCGTTGAAACAAGCTGGATTCGAACAATTCGTACTAGTTCCAGAACAAGCTGTCGCAGACCCAGATTTCACTACAGTCAAATCACCAAATCCAGAAGAACACTCTGCTTTTGAGTATGCGATACGACTTGGCGAGAAAGAAGGCGCTGATTTGCTGATTGCAACAGATCCTGATGCAGACCGTTTAGGTGCAGCCGTTCGTTTGCCAAATGGCTCCTATGAAGTATTGACCGGAAACCAAATCGGAGCACTGTTTGCTCAATATATTTTGGAAGCACACCAATCGCGAGGCACTTTACCTGAAAACGCAGCGGTATTGAAATCGATCGTTTCTAGCGAATTACCTACAGCAATTGCGGAACACTATGGGGCTACCATGTTCAATGTATTGACAGGATTCAAATTCATTGCTGAAAAAATTCAACAATTTGAAGAAGATCATTCCCATACTTTTATGTTCGGATTCGAAGAAAGTTACGGTTATTTAGTTAAACCTTTCGTTCGCGACAAAGACGCGATCCAAGCATTGCTCTTATTAGCAGAAGTAGCAGCTTACTATAAAAAACAAGGCAAAACGTTGTATGATGGCTTGCAAACGATTTTTGAAACCTATGGCTACTACGCAGAAAAAACGATTTCTGTGACAATGAGCGGACAAGAAGGTTCTGCGAAAATCTCTGCTTTGATGGAAAAATTCCGTGAAGAAGCACCAACAGAATTTGCCGGAGCAAAAGTCATCCAAACAGAAGACTTCAAAGAGTTGACGAGAACAGACCGTGAAGGAAACGTAGAAAAACTAACGACACCGCCATCTGACGTATTGAAGTATACGCTGGAAGAAAATGGCTGGATCGCTATCCGTCCTTCAGGAACTGAGCCGAAAATCAAATTTTATATCGGTGTAAAAGGAAACTCTTCAGAAGACGCAGCTGAAAAAGTAGCCGCTTATGAAACGATTATCCAAAAGATGACAGAAGAATAAAAAAACTTGAGACTGATGGAAAAAGTGGTAAACTTTAGAAGTCAGTCTTTTTTCAAGTTGGAGGTGAATGGATTGCCAGACACGCAAAAAACAAAAGTAGAGAAAGTCAGCCAACTATTCAAAATGTTGAGTGACCCCACTCGTCTCAAAATTCTGCTGTATCTGAAAGACGGGGAACAAAATGTGACAGCAATCACCCAAGCAGTGGAAATGGAACAATCTGCTGTATCGCATCAACTGCGTTTATTAAGAGAAAACCATGTCGTCAAGTCCCATCGTGAGGGAAAAGCGATTTTGTATAGTCTTGATGATTCTCACGTACTGGATATTTTGAACCAGACACTCAAACATGTGGAACATCAATAACGATAGGTGCAAATAGAGACAAACTGGACTGTGTCAACGAATCTTCTTCGCTGACACAGTCCAGTTTTTTTAAAGAAAAATTGTTAGTCTGTAAGCGCCCCATAGAACAGTACCTGTACGTCAAATAACCCGACCTATAGTCT
>NZ_JAKZIW010000070.1:0-7869 GCF_031143325.1 Enterococcus sp. FR204
TTTTTGTACAAAAAAGAAATTTTCACCTAACAGAAAAATTTGCCATAAAAATACATATTTTAAATATGAAAGTACAATTACAAATAAATTAAAACGTTAAAATAAAATTGTCAAAACGTCAGAGAGGATGGTGGAGAATGAATCAATATGTAAAAAAGCTGATTGCGTCGATTTTGTTTGTCTTCCCTCTCTTGATGGTGACATCCGTTTTTGCCGATGTAGAGAAAACAAGCGAATCAACGCAATCAGAGAATCAAAGTTTTGACAAGACTACTTTTTCAGAAGAATCAATTACTTCTGAAACTACAGAATCCCAAAGTGAGGCGCCTACTTCTAATACAAGGCAAGAAGAAAATAAGACAAGTGAGACCTCAGAAGTAGCTGAACAAACGTCTGATAGCAGTGAAGAGGTACAGGTTAGAGTTGTTTCAGCGGATGGGTACAGCGAAGCTGCCACAACAGAAGAACTGACGCAGCTTCTCGCAGACGAATCAGTAGCTAAGATTCGTTTAACTCAGCCTTTGACTTTAGACAGGGAATTGGAGATCAAGCGAGATATCGTTATCGATTTTGGCGGACTTGCTCATAATTTCGGCACACATCACATCTATATCAATGAGACACCTCAGTCGATCGAGTTTCAGAATTTTAAAGGAACGGCAGCTCATCCAGGTGGGTTGATACCAAATATCGATGGAAATGCCATTATCATTGCTTATATGTCCGATTTTTGGGGAAACAGATATCATTTTACGGGAGAAATAAAATTTACTGGGACACTTGACTTATATGATGGTTCTAAATTAGGCCTGATTTACGCCCCTCGTGCAACTGTCACATTAGATGGTGTTTCCGGTGTATTGGATGTCCAACCAGTGAAAGAAGGGATGAATGCCGATCCGGGTAAAGCTTATTTTTGTAGAAGCTATCAGCTAAATGTAATCAATGGTAGTCAGCTTTATGGACCATATCTAGGAAAATTCTATGGTTTTCTAGATTCAGGTGATGAGACGGGCAGTGGAAAAACAGCACCAGGACTCCATATCTTGAGTGGTTCAAAGGTCTCTCTTGACTATGATCGGGCAGATGGCGTCAGCGATGAAGGAGAGGCTGTCGATACGCTACCCGGGAATGTCACATTTGAAGTCAGTGGCTCAGGAAGTGAATTTTCGGTAAATACAAAGATCAATATTACCAACGACAACAATCGCGGAATTATCCAAATGAGAGGCTCAGGATCAAGAGTCGCTGTGTCGAATGATGGGAAAATCACAATCAATACAGCGACTACTGGCGGATTTCGCCTGCAAGGAGATTCTAGTCAAATCCATGTATCAAGTGGTGGACAAATCTCGGTCAAAATGGCTGGAGATAGCGACCAACCTGGAAACAATGGGATGCGTTTTGTAGGGAAAGGACTTTCTTTGATCGTAGAAGGAGCCGGATCAGTCATCGATATTGATAAGCAAAGTGGTCGTTCTAGCGCAGTTCGTTTTGAGAACGGTACGCAAAAACTAACAGTAACTAATGGAGGCTCATTGAAGGTAAGAAATGCAGGGGATGGCAAATCTTATGTGAACAGACTCAATCAAGGAAACCAAGCGATCCAATTTTTATGACGCTTCTGGTTTTCTAGAAAGTCCAGGGTCAGCTGATTTTACGGTTACTGGAGAAAAATCAAATATCGATATACGCGCAGATTCCGGAGCTACCGTAGATACAACTGGAGATATTGATTTGAACTTTATGGCTGGCGAAAAAACTTATTTAGTCATGGTCGGGAAAACTGGGGAAGATAAGACTGGCATCATCAGTGGGGATGTGTTGAATGTAGACTTAGAATCTCCTACCTATTTCGATTTCCAAAACAAACGGATCGGAAGCGAGACTAATGGCATAGGTGGCTGGGTATTTCAAGGAAATGGCGATTCTTCTTTGAAGATCGCTCATTCAGAAATTGCTTTATGGCGAAAGGCAGGAGCAACGTTCGATAACTTTGAAAAAGATCCGGATTATTTTTCTGATATGACAGACTTATCGATCAATGGAACCGACTTAGGTAATTTTGTATCAAGCCCTAGTGCAGGTTTAACAAATGAATTTGCTCAGACAGGTGCCGGAATGAAAAATTATAATCGAATCAGTGCCAATAACCAGCTTCCGATGATTGAATCCTTAAGAGTACCAACGAATGCAGATAAAAAAATCTATGGGCATGTCGTTGTTCCCGAAGGTGTCGAGGCAAAGCCAAGAGATGCTTGGACAGGCGAAGTAGAAGTGACTTTACGTATTACTTATGCAGATACGACGAAATCACCTGTAGAAATTACTGCTCTCACACAAGGACAAACAGATGAAAATGAAGGGGCAGGATATAATCCGTGGGGAGAAGGCGAACAAGGCGGTTTGTTTGAAGTTCAAGTACCCAACGAAGAAAGACTAACAACGGGGGATCAAGTGCAAGTAGTTGCTGCTAAAAAAGTAAGAGGCGGCCAAGAAGTGACAGAACTGGACTCTGCCAAAACGACAGTCGATGTGATTCCTCCTGAACCTGCTAAATTAAGTACCACATTGATCAATGCAGCTTCTCGCACGATCACAGGTACAGGTGAAGCAGGAGCTTTGGTTTCATTGAAAAAAAATCAAGCTGTTTTGTCCGAAACAACTATTGATGATACAGGGAAATTTGTTCTTTCTATCCCAGAAAATCAACTTTTTGCAGGAGATGTATTAGAAATTGTATTAAACGACCAAGCAGGAGAAGCTGCTGCTAAGGGTGTGCAGAACAAGCCAAGTACCAACGATGAAATTGGGAATCACAATCCAAGTGATACGCCAGTTGTTTATCATGATGCCCCGCCTTTTGCACCTGCTACGAAGATCGTAGTAGAAGGTGGTCTCTCATTTCTTGCCCCTTCCAAACTCGATTTTGGTCAGATCAAAGCAACTGGGTTGACGCAAGAAGCATTTGGCCAAATGGATGGGCAGGAAAAATTATGGATTTATGATCAGCGAGAAACAAAAAGTCCATGGATCTTAACGATAAAATTATCTCAGCCTTTCACAAACGATGCAGGATTTTCTATGCAGGATGTCCTATATTTCAAGAAAGCTGAGGAGTATCAATTAGTGAATGAAGAAGAACTGGAAATTGTCAGAGGACAAAATTCAACGAATGTGCAAGCAGATTATTCAGAATATTTAAATAACGGTCGGGCGTTTAAACTTGTCTTAACCAAAGAAAATCAGATAGCTGGTAATTACTCAGCAGAGATGACATGGACATTAGCAGATGCGCCGACAGAATAAAGATCAAGGAGGATGATTGATGAATCGAATATGGAATAAAAGTCATCGAAACAACTGCTCTTTACTTCTGATCCTTCTCCTTGGATTCATCCTTTGGCAGACACCTGTCCATGCCTCCGAATTCAATTTTGCGGTAGATTTTGAATTACCGGCTAATCAGATTGATAAGAACAAAACATATATAAATGTAAGGATGGAGCCTGGGAAAACACAGGAAATCCCCTACACGGTCTTTAACCGAACAGATAAATCAGTAATAGTTGAGACATTGATCCACTCCGCTACGACGAATTCAAACGGTGTGATCGAATATGGAGAATCAAAAAGTAAATTAGATGAAACATTAAGTTATGATATGAAAAACTTAGCAAAAACAGTGGGAGAAATAACTGTTCCTCCTCAAAGTGCGGTCACTGAGACACTTTCACTGAAAGCGCCAGAAAAAGAGCTGGCTGGTGTGGTCGCAGGAGGGATCACGTTTCAAGAAAAAAAAGAGAACGTTTCTAACAAAAGTACAGTTGGTGTCGTCAATCAGTTTTCTCAAGTGAAAGCAATCTTGATTCGAAATAGCGAAAAAGAGTCTTCCCCAGATTTGAAATTAAAAAAAGCTTATGCGGATCAAAGCGATGGAAGAAATGTGATTAAGGTGAATTTTCAAAATCCAAATGCTTCTTATATGTTCGGCTTGACTACATCGGTTGAAATCTACAAAAAAGAATCAAAAGAACCTTACCTTTCAATAAAAAAAGAAAAAATAAATGTAGCACCCAATACAAATTTTGATTTACTTGTCCCATTAGAAGGAAAAAAATTAGCTCCGGGACATTATCAAGCGGTTGTGAAGGGTGCTTGGAAAGAAAAACGCTGGAATCTCTATACCGATTTTGAAATAACTGATGATGCAGCGGACCAATTGAATGAAAAGGATATTGATTTAAAAAATCAGCCAGAAACATTTGACTGGCGATGGCTGATATTTGTTGGAGTCATTCTTATTGGCTTATTTGCTGGATTATTTATTTTAAAAGAAAGAAGGAAAAAGAAATGAAAAAAACAATTGCATTAAGTACCGTTCTAGCTGGAAGTCTATTATTATGTACACAAAGTGTTTTTGCTGAGAATAAGTGCTCAGCCACTACAGAAGGAACGATTTCTGTAACAAAACCAGATGCCGCAAATCCTGAAGACGTTGTTCCAGTTCCTCCTGTTGATCCAAATGATCCCGATACGCCGTTTACACCTGACGAACCAAATCAGGGAACATCCGGATTACTGACGATTGACCAAGCTCCAGATCTTGATTTTGGAACAATCAAGTTAGGTACAGCAAAAACAGTATATGCTGCATTACAAAACGGAACGGACAGTACAGGGACAGCAACACAAGTACAGAATTTCGTACAAGTAACGGATAAAAGCGGAAATTATGCCGGTTGGAAACTATCAGTCAAACGAACAGAATTTATTGGTACAACATCTGATACGAATAAACTAACTGGTTCAAAGGTGAAATTCAAAAACGCCGTGATTCGAAATAGCGCAACTAATAGCAGTGGAACGCCATCTACTATTTCTGGTACTGGCGCTGAAGGAATTGAGATCCCAGCGGATCAGGCAGTAGATCTAGTAACTGCAGGAGCAAATGAAGGGATTGGCACATGGATTTATTCATTAGGAGAGAATGTGGAACAAGGGAGACAATCAGTGGAATTATTTGTTCCTGTATCCAATTATGCCGTAGACAACTACGTTTCAACATTCACATGGTCGTTAACAGATGCTCCTGCAGAAGGGAAAGCGTAAAATCAAATCAATGACTTCAGGGAGTGGAGCCGATTCAAGGCCTACTCCCTGAAATCTGCTATGCTTACGTCTCAGCTCTTATTCATCAACTCGAAGCAGTTTTTTGGAAGTCATGGAAACGTTCCTTTGTCTTTTCAAAGATCTTTCGACCAACGAGTAAGGAGTCACCATTGAAAAATTCTAACACATAATGAGCAGAATCAATTTTCTGCAATTGCGATAAGTTGATACAGTAAGATTTTAATAGTAAAAAGTAAGCATACTTTTCCAACTCTGTCTTCAATTGTTTTAAAGAAGTATTCACTAATTTATCTTCTGTAGTTGTTTTGACCATAACTTGGTTTTTCAAACCTTTGATACTTTCAATATATAAAATTTCCCGAGGATACAGGACGAGACTTCCACCTTTTTGATCAATAAAGATTTTATCGACATTTACGATCTGCTGTTCTTTCCAATTGATCTGTTCTAGCACTTGACGAATTTGTTCAGATAAATTCCTGTCTTTTCTGATATATCCAATCGGAAGGATTTTCCGATTGATGATCTCTACTGCAAAATTCGTATAAGCGGTGAAAAAAACAATATTACTATGTGCATTTTTTTTACGTATTTGTTCGGCGACATCAATACCTGTGAGTGATTGCTTCAAGTCGATATCGATAAAGAAAACATCGTGATTATCAATAGTGCCCAACTGGATCAACTGATTGATTTGAGAGAAAGAAGTGAGCTGCACGATATTCTCGATATGATGATTGACCAATTCTTTGATGATCCATTCGCTGTGAAACTGGTTATCTTCTATGATAAAATACTTTTTCATATGCAGGCTCCTATTAAAAAAATATGTGTACATTTTGAAACAAAACAATGGAGGAATAAGATGGTCGCAACAGTGACACTTTATTTGACCTTTACTTTGATTTTAGATTTAGGTATCTATTTATTCTTTTCGAAACAACTGCTAGTAAAAAACAGCTTTGGTTGTATAGCTTTGATGGTGGTGACACTTTTACTTCCTATCCCTAAAGTGAGCTTTCCTTACCTAGTTGGCTTATTATTGATGTTTCTTTTTTATTTTACTACGAAAAACCTGTTTATCAGCTGTTTGATCAGTAATCTTTTTTTTGCTATCACTGGACTCAGCTTTTTTCTGGTTTTTGATCTGATGGATTATTTAGGAAAGAGACATCTTGGAATAGCAAGTTTTTTTGCACTACTTATCGCATTTATTTTCTATCTATTAGTAAAAAGTATAGACAAACAGACGAGATTTCTCAACTTGCTTTTTACTTATCCAACTGAACACTATTTTGGAGGTATTTGTATTTTATTAAGCTGGGGCGTGATTTACTTGGTATTGGGAAGTGTTCACTTCCGCTCATCTAATTATCTGCTTCTATCTCTTTTGTCGATAGTCATCAGTTTTTTTTCTTTGTTTTTTCCATTATGTTGATCAGTTTCCAAGTAAAAGAAAGACAACATCAGGAATCGCTTCAACTGTATCAAATAAATGAAGAATATTACCATCATCTAGAGGAATTCAAACATGATTATAAAAGTCTACTGTTTTCATTAAAAATTACTCTTCAGGAAAATAAAAAAGAAACGTTGGAATTTTTAGAAATATTAGAAGATCATTCTGCAGCTATTTTTGAAAAACCGCAAATACAACAGCTAACAAATATTGTATCCCCAGCTGTCAGGGGTGTCTTTTTAAAATTTCTAGAAAAAGCAGAATCGGAGAAAATCCCGATCCAAGTAGTTATTCCTGTCGAAGTGAAAACAATCCCGATTGATCTGGTTGTTTTTATTCGCTGTTTATCTATTTTTATTTCTAACGCATTCGATCATCGTGTAGCCGATCAGAGTCCGATTACGATCAATCTGCTGGAAGAAAAAGAGGGATCACGTTTTAGTATAGCGAACAAGGCAAATCCAACGAATTTGACGCTATCGGAGATGGTCAAAAGAGGAAAAACCTCTAAAAAAAATGGCGGGTTAGGTCTATACAGTGCGAAAAAAATGCTGGATGTTTACGAAAATGCAGAACTAAAAATCGATTTTTCAAAGCAGAATCACTGTTTCTTTGTAGAAATGTATCTGGCATCTAGAAAGAGCAAATCAGCCTACTGACTTACTGTCAAAGGATAAGCTTGAGGAAAGTCTACACGGAGATAGAGACAACAACACAGCATATTCAAAAGAAACAGAAGCGTGATGACCGTTGTCACCCTTCTGTTTCTTTTGCTATGTAGTTAAACAAAGTAGTTGACACTTCCGCTACTTAGTATTAGTACGAAAGTATACTTCGTGATACTAAGTAGATAAGAAGTGAAAAGCGGAACCCACGATCGTCAAAATGCTAACTGCTTTGCTTACACCAGATAAAGGGAAGAGCAATATCGCTTATTTTAGGCGTGGAGAAGCAAGAAAATCCCTACGATCACACAAAAAATGCTGACCCAGCAGTTAAGAGAGTTAGAACAAGATGGCATTGTCCATCGAAAAGTCTATAACCAAGTCCCGCCTAAAGTAGAGTACTCGCTCACCGAAGAAGGAAAATCATTAAGAGAGATTCTAGTAGCGATGTCTGTTTGGGGAGAAGAACGTATCGAAAAACAAAAAGCCTCAGGGGAAGAAGTCACATTACTGCATACACATGGTGGCTACCTAAATTACTGATTTCTATGACATTTATTTTAAATAAAAGAAAACATGAGTTTTTTTAAAAGCATCATCTATTTTTTATGT
>NZ_JAKZIW010000071.1:0-7847 GCF_031143325.1 Enterococcus sp. FR204
TGGAAAAATAGTCTCTCATATTTTGCCGTTTTTTGAGCTAATACCGAAGGACAGCTGATTGTACACCGTTTAAGAAAGAGGTCGTGAGTCTGCCGTTTAGCTCCGAGTCGCAAGGAACAAGTTCAAAAAACAGTTTCTCATGTTTTATGAATATTGTGTCTTGTGATTGGGAGTTGGCAGGAGAACACCATTTGTTCGGAAAAAGTGACTAACTATGACACAACTTTTGTCACAGTCCCTTTTTTCACTTGATTTGATTCGTACCAGCGAACTTGACGAGAATTTTCTTGGTTTGGTAACTATATGGTATTCTTTTAACATCCTCGTTTGCTTCTTCTAATTTATTTATACAAAGTCACACTTTTTTAATCATCTGTTCTTCGATACATTTCTATTTCTTTTAAACATCGATACCAATATTTTGAACTTAAGAGTGCATACCAAATGGATTCATTTACTCTTCGTCAGTTACGAAGATAATCAAAATCTCCAACTTCCCTACTTATTTCGTTTTGAGAATTATCGAAGCAATCTTACATAAATAACTAAAAAACAAAAAACCAGAAAATCAGTATACTGATTTTCTGGTTTTACATGGTTTGTTCAATAAAAAGCTGTTGGAACTGTTAATATTAAATTATCGCATCGTTACGAATTCTTCCGCTCCTGTTGGATGGATGGCTACTGTATTGTCAAAGTCTTCTTTAGTTGCACCCATCTTGATAGCCACGGCAAAACCTTGCAGCATCTCATCGACACCAACACCAATAGCATGTAAGCCGACGATTTTTTCTTCTTTTCCGACACAGATCAATTTCATTTCGCATTTTTGGCGATAATCATTTAATGCAAAGTACATTGGGGTAAAGCGTGAACGATAAACTTTCAATTCATTTTCGCCATATTTTTCCAATGCTTCTTCTTCTGTCAAACCAATTGTTGCAATTGGTGGATGCGTAAAGACGACTGTCGGAACAAGTTTATAGTCAAGATAAGAATCTTTCTTTCCATTAAATAAACGTTCTGATAAACGTCTACCAGCTGCGATTGCAACAGGAGTCAGATCTAATTTACCGATCACATCACCAACAGCAAAAATATGTTCATCCGTTGTATTTTGGTATTTATCTACTTTGATAAACCCTTTTTTGTCCAATTCCACATTTGTATTTTCCAGACCTAATTTTTCGGTATTCGGTACACGTCCACCGGCAAAAAGTACACAATCACCAGTTAAGGTTTCACCATTTTCAAATAGCACCGTATATTCGTCATTGTTTTTAGTAATTTCTTTAGCAATATGATGTGCGTAAGTTTTTATTCCAGCTTCTTGGTACATTTGGATCAAATTGTCCGAAAGCATTTTATCAAACGTTCTAAGTGGTCGTTCTTTTCGATATGCCCACATGACTTCACTACCTAAACCACGAAATACACCTGAAAGTTCAGCCGCAATGTATCCAGCACCTAAAACGATTGCTCTCTTAGGTAACTCTGTTAATTCAAAAAATCCATTTGAATCAATGGCGTATTCTCCACCAGGAATGGTCATTTTACTTGCACGGCCTCCAGTAGCGATCAAGATTTTAGGAGCACGATAGGTTTCACCGTTTACTTCGATCGTTTGACTATCGATAAAAGTAGCGTAACCTTTTATAGCCTCGACATGATTGCTATCTAATCCTCTTTGATAAGCACCGTGTAGAAAATCAATATATTTTTCTCGTCTTTCTACTAGACCGGCGAAATCAACATTTTTTAAATCTGCTTGGATACCGTAACTTGAGGCATCTCGTTCAATTGTTTCCAAAATCGTACTTGCTTGCCACATAACTTTTTTAGGTACACAACCGACATTGACACACGTTCCGCCCAATTCATTCGCTTCAATCAGCAAAACTTTTGCGCCATGCATCCCTGCTCTGTTTGCTGAAGCAATACCGCCAGAGCCGCCACCAATTACGATGTAATCATATATTTGCATTTTGTTCCTCCTTATTGAAGAGATCAATCAAAACCTTTATTTAACGATCCTTTTTCTACAGAAAACAAGTGTAACACTTTTCTTGAATTTTGTATGCGAAGATGCTTAAAACAGGGATATATCAGCTTTTTCCTTATTTACGTTTTCGGATCATATCTCCAGGTTTCACCGGCTGTGCGACTGGCATAGTTAAAATCATCATTGGATTTGGTGCTCGGTCAATGGATTCGCCTTCTTCATTATGCATAACTTCAACGGTTTGACTGAAATGACTGAATCCTGGACCATAAAATTCGATTTCATCTCCTACAGAAAACAAGTTTCTCTGACGTATCGTAGCAATCTGTGTTGCCTCATCATAAGATAATACTTCACCGACAAATTTATATACTGGGATTTTACGACGTTCACCGAATAATTGTTCGTTTTCAGTTGGTGTATTGTAGTAAAAACCTGTAGCTAATTCTCGTTGTGCTACTTTCCATAACTCGTCGATCCATTCTTGCTTGCAGACATAGTTTTCAGGGTCTTCCATATAACTGTCTACAGCCGCTTTATAGACATTTGACACCGTAGATACATAATGGATCGATTTCATTCTTCCTTCGATCTTGAAGCTGTCTACGCCGTTTTCAATCAATTCTGGAATATGTTCGATCATTGACATATCCACTGCACTCATCGAGAATTCTTCTTCCACTTCGCCTGTATCAGTTAAACTGTTTCGTTCTTGACCAAAAGGCATATCGAACAATCCATACTTCCAGCGACAAGATTGAGAACATCCGCCACGGTTTGCATCCCGCATCGACATATGGTTGGACAATGTGCATCGACCAGAATAAGAGATACACATGGCACCATGGATAAATGCTTCGATTTCGATATCCGTATTTTTACGAATCTCTGCCACTTCCTCCATTGAAACTTCACGAGCTAAAACGACACGTTCCAACCCTTCTTCTTTCCAGAATTCCAATGTCTCAAAATTAGTTGCTGAAGCTTGAGTGGATAAATGGATCGGCAGACCTGGGGCTTCTGTCGCACAAATTTCGATCAAAGCTGGATCAGAAACAATTACTGCAGAAATACCGACATCACGCAAACTGCGGAAAAATTCCCCTGCTCCATCTTCATTTCCTTCATGGGTGACCATATTAGCAGCAACGTATACCTTCGCATCATGTTCTTTTGCAAAAGCAACTCCTTCAGCCATTTCTTCATAAGTAAAATTACCTGCACGGCTTCTTAAACCATATGCATTCCCGCCAATATATACTGCATCTGCTCCATAATGGATCGCGGTTTTTAACTTTTCCAGTGTTCCTGCTGGCGCTAGGATTTCTGGTCGTTTCAATTTTCTTTTTACTGTCATTTCTTTCATCATACTCCTTATTTGATAGCAGAAGGATCAATATAAAAGAATCCTGTATCTAATTCACGGTTTTCAGGATGCAATTTACTGATTTCGCTAGTCATTTTTTCCGCTTTTTCTTGATCCCAGCTACCTTCTAAAATTTGTTTTTTTGCTTCGGCGAATAGTCGAGTGATGTTTACGAATTTTTCGCCTGGAGTAAATAATCCGTCCAATTTCCATGTACAGTAATGATGCTGATAAAGTTCATTCAATTCATTCGAGAGATTCAGATCATTGCTGGCAAAAATATGTGTGCCATGACTATCTTCATAAATAGAATAATGTGTCTCTTCTTTTTTAGGTTCCGAGATAAAAAGACCTCTTTCACGATCTTTTTGTTCGTCTTGTTTCGTATAGTTATAGTAATTCTGTAGCAGTGGACGTTTGGATTGATGGATGCATGTAGCACCATACACAAGGGTTTCTACAGGAATATCGAGTTTTTCTTCCATCGCCTTCATCTCTTCAAAAGGAACTTCACGAGCAAGTACTGCTCCAACTGCGCCTTTTTTCGCCCAGAAATTGATTTGACGTGCGCTCGTTACTAATGTTTCAGCATCATAAATATACGGTATACGCAATTCAGGATTTTTTTTCATCGTATAAATAATACCTGTATCACCAACTGTGATCACATCTACGTTTATTTCTTTTAAAAAAGCCAAATATTCAGGTACATTTTTCATTTTTTCAGGATGAATGATCCCATTTACAGCAATATTCGCTTTTTTACCATACTTGTGTGCTAATTCTACCAATTGTCGCTGTTCTTCTCGTGTAAATGAAGCAGGCAGACGCAATCCAAATTGCTCTTCACCGAAATATAGTGTATCTGCACCTGCAGCAAGCAACTGTTCTGCTTGTTCAATAGTTTCTACTGTGGTTATGAGTTCGATCATAATTTTCTCCTCCTACAACTTCATAATAGTAGCATAGCTCTAAAAACTTTCCAATACTTCTTCTATTTAAAGTCGGATTTTTGAAAATTATTTCACAAAAAATCAAAATAAAGTTCGATATATTCTGTCCAAATATAAAAAGAGATTGTGACAAAAATCTTGTCACAACCTCTTAATCAAATCTTACTATTATAAAAATTCAGCTACACAGGCCAAGTAACTATAGGGAACCTACTGTTTCCTTTTTAGGTCCGCGAACATTCAATGTGATCTTACCTTTTGAAGCACCTACTGTTACGTGGTCACCTAAACGAATTTCTCCGCCAAGCAAAGCCTCGCTCAATCGATCTTCAATTTCTTTTTGAAGTGCGCGACGGATTGGACGTGCACCATATTCAGGATCAAATCCAGCTTTCCCGATCACATCGATTGCAGATGGTGTGATTTTCACTTGAATATCTTGTTCTTTCAATCGTTTGATAATCGCTTTGCTCATGATTTGGACGATTGTATGGATTTCATCTTTACTCAATGAATGGAAGACGACAGTCTCATCGATTCGATTCAAGAATTCAGGTCGGAAAGCTTTCTTTAACTCTTCTAAGATACGTTTTTGCATGGCTTTGTGATCTTTAGTAACATCTTGGACATTGAATCCGACATTTTTTTCTTCTCGAATTTGTGTCGCTCCGATATTTGAAGTCATAATCATGATTGTATTTCTAAAGTCCACTTTTCTACCTTTAGAATCTGTTAAATGACCATCATCCAATACTTGCAAAAGTAAATTGAAAACGTCTGGATGTGCTTTCTCCACTTCATCTAAGAGAATCACTGAATATGGTTTTTGACGAATTTTTTCTGTCAACTGTCCACCTTCATCATACCCTACGTATCCTGGAGGAGACCCGATTAATCGGCTTGTACTGTATTTTTCCATAAATTCTGACATATCAACACGGATCAGGGCATCTTCGCTCCCAAACATGACTTCTGAAAGTGCTTTGGCCAATTCTGTTTTTCCGACACCAGTTGGTCCAAGGAACATGAATGAACCAATTGGACGATCAGGATCTTTCAATCCGCTTCGTGCACGGCGGATCGCACGTGAAACTGCTTTGACAGCCTCATCTTGACCAACGACACGTTCATGCAGAAGTCCTTCCAGTTCTAACAAGCGTTCGCTTTCTTTTTTCTCCAACTGCTGTAGAGGGACACCAGTCCACTCCGATACAACTGTAGCAACATCTTCTTCTGTTACACGATCAGAATAACCTTGCTCCTGTTTTGCTTCAATTGCAGAAACTTTTTGCAGCTTTTTACGTAGTGCTTTTTCTTGTCTGCGTAATTGAGCAGCATTTTCAAAGTCTTGTTTTTGGATCGCTGCTTCCTTTTCTTGTACTAGTTCATCGATTTCTAGTTTGATCACAGTTGATTTTGTTAAGTGATCGGTTTGATCCAAACGGACTTTCGCTGCTGATTCATCGATCAAATCAATTGCTTTATCGGGTAGTTGACGAGAAGTGATATAACGAACAGAAAGATTGACTGCTGCTCGTACAGCTTCATCTGTGATCTCCACTCCATGGTGCTCTTCATATCTTGTACGTAATCCTTGAAGAATCACTTCTGCTTCTTCAGGAGTTGGCTCATCTACTTGAATGCGAGCAAAACGTCGCTCTAATGCAGAATCTTTTTCGATATATTTTTGATATTCATCTAGGGTCGTTGCTCCGATCGTTTGTAATTCTCCTCGAGCTAACGCCGGTTTCAAGATATTCGAAGCATCAATTGCTCCTTCTGCTCCACCTGCACCAATTAAGGTATGCAATTCATCAATGAATAAGATTACTTGACCATCATTATAGATTTCGTCGATGACCTTTTTCATTCGATCTTCAAATTCACCGCGATATTTCGTACCAGCAACCAAAGATCCCATATCAAGCATCATCAGGCGCTTTTCTTGCATGTCTTCTGGCACTTCACCTAAAATGATTTTTTGAGCTAACCCTTCAGCAATGGCTGTTTTGCCTACACCAGGTTCACCCACCAGTACAGGGTTATTCTTTGTCCGTCGGCTAAGAATCTGGATAAGCCGTTTCACTTCTCTCGAACGACCAACAACTGGGTCCAGCTTGTTTTCTTTTGCTAATTTCGTCAAATCACGTGCTAATGAATCTAGCGTAGGTGTTCCTTGCGGTGTTTGCCGTTTATCTTGTACATTTACATTTCTACGACGATTCATTCCTTTTCCAGCAGAATCACCAGCTAGCCCCATTTTTTGTTTCAGAACTTGACGGGCTTTTGAAAGGCTGATACCTAAGTTGATCATGATTCGAGTAGCCATGATACTTTCATCTTTTAATAAGCTCATCAAAATATGTTCTGTTCCAACTTTTTGAGAACCAGTTTTCTTCACTTCGCTGCTAGCTAAAGCAAAAACTTGTTTCATTCTTGGTGAATATGGAAGAAAGACTCCTTTAGGGTAAGAACGGATACCACCATAACCAATCAGATGTTCAATTTCTTCATAAATTTCCGTTTCATTCAAATCCATTTCACGTAATACTTTTCCAGCAATTCCATTTTGCTCGACCACTAAGGCTAGTAAAACATGTTCTGAACTAACTGATTGATGTTTCAATCGTTTTGCTTCTTCTTGTGCAATTTCTAATACTGCTTGGGCTCTTTCAGTAAAAAGTTCTTCCATCTAATCTCACTTCCCATCTTCATAACTTAAACGTTCCAGAAATGCTCGGAGAATCCGAGCACGTGTATGATCTTCATATTCATTGAAATTCAATGTGTTTTTTGCAATTGCACTCAACATCAAGTTTCCTTCTTTTTTTGTAATTATTTGGTCTTCATAAAGTTTTTGAATAATAGCAAAAGCATTTTTCTCACTGAGTGTATCATCAAATAACTGATTTATCTGCTCAAGTAATTGTTTTTTATCTGAAATCCTTACTTTTGCAATTCGTATATAACCACCACCACCACGTTTGCTTTCTACTAGATAACCACGTTGGATGGTAAAACGGGTATTAATCACATAGTTGATTTGTGAAGGAACACAGTTAAAGAGGTCTGCCATTTCAATCCTTCGAATCTCGATCATTTCACTATTTTCCAGAATTTTCTTTATATATGATTCAATTAAATCCGAGGTATTCTGATGTGCCATCTTATTCATTCCCTTTGACTAATATTGACCTTAATTATAACGAATTTGGTAATAGAAAGAAAGAAGAACGCTTTTTGTTAAATAAATCCTTTAGAATCAACAAAAAAAAATACGGAATATACTATTCCGTATCGACGCGCCCAAGAGGAGTCGAACCCCTAACCTTTTGATCCGTAGTCAAACACTCTATCCAGTTGAGCTATGGGCGCATATTCAATTTAAAAAAATTATAAATCATTTGAAAACAAAAAGCAAGATAAAAAAAATCGGGAAGACAGGATTCGAACCTGCGACCCCTTGGTCCCAAACCAAGTGCTCTACCAAGCTGAGCTACTTCCCGTTAAAAAAATAAAAAAGACT
>NZ_JAKZIW010000072.1:0-6917 GCF_031143325.1 Enterococcus sp. FR204
ATTTTTAAAAGTGGTGAAGAACTATGGAAATTAGGGTAGATTACAATGAGCTTTGATCAATTAAAACATCTGTTAGTAAAGACGGAAAAAAGATCACAGAAGCAACGTACTTTTTTAGCATACTAGCTTGGTCATTTTTTCCTGGAATTGAAGAAAATATGTATATTCTAAAAACTATCCAACATCGCTTAGATTACGAGCACTTTTTTGCTGCAAAGGAAGTAAAAAAAGCAGGAATCGAGTAATCGATTCCTGCAGAATGATTTGTTTCTTTTTATATCTATAAGGTAAATCCAAACATTTATTATGGATACATATTCTTATTTCTTACGTTCTGAACTTCACTTTGAAACAATAAGCAAGATGGTACATTAATATCCACAAATGAGACCAATTTTTAGGATCTTTTCTAGTTAATTCTTGAATACGCTGAATTCGATAATTTAGTGTATTACGATGGATATGCAGTTTTTCTGACACTTCTTTCACATTTCCATTATTACTAGAAAAATAAATCAGTGTTTCATAATATTCATCATAGATTGATTCAACTTTTTTTAATAGATTCTTATCTAGTTTAATTGAAAAATCAAATAAGTGAATAAAATATAAATCTTCACTAAAAAAGACTTTATTGATTGGAATCTGGAAAAATTTCAAATACAGAAAAGTATTATCTACTTCATTCATTCCCTGTCCTAAATTCCATTGTTCAGAGCTAACGATTAAACCTGAGAGGTCGTCATCAATTATGGTATTGCCATCAATAAAAACTATATACATTCCATACCATTCAAAAACCTCATGTAAGGGAAAGCAACTACGTAAAGTTTCTTGTTCCAATGATCCAATACAGCGATTCGTTCGCAGAAGATTTATCCCGTAATCATCTAATGCCTGGTGAACCATCTCTTCACTGTAGCAATCTTTGATTGAAAGGAGCTCCTTTAAAAAATCAGCTTTAAGCTGATTTTTCTTTTCCTTTTTTCGAAATTCATTTAGTTCTTCAACTAAAAGCAGTACGATTGATTTTACTAGCTTAGTAAACGGGCGGACTTCTTCTGGGTCTCCTGAGATTCCAACTACTCCCAATAATTCGCCATTTAAAATGATTGGTTCGTTGGTTCCTCTTTTTTCTAGGGAAGTATCCTTGAAGATCTCAACCATTTCGCCTTGTTTAATTGCTCTTTCTGCACCACGATGTCGTTCACCGATACGATATTCTTTACCGCTTGCAATAATAAAACCTTGTTCATTCATAATATTAATATTGTAAGGAATATCCGCCATCAGCTTGCTTACGATCATATTGGCCTGCTCTTTTGTTAATAAATTACTCATTGATTACCGTCCTAAGAATTATCTGGTTATACAGTTAGTTTAATCTTTTTTTGATAGATAACACAACTTTTAACCTCCACAAACATTTAAAACACGGACGATATTTTCAACTGTACGCTCTAAATTGGATTCGCCGGCTTGTAATGCTTGCTTCAATGGACCGGCCTGGTCTAAGATGCCGAAAATCGCAGTCATTCCTTCCTCGTATAAAACATCAACCTGTTCGCCGATATAACCGGCACAAGCAAAAACAGGCTTGTCATATCGTTTGGCGATCTTTGCTACACCGTATGGAGCTTTCCCAAATTTTGTCTGAAAATCCATACCGCCTTCACCGGTAAACACGTAATCAGCTTGTACAATCTTTTCTTCCAAATGTGTTAACTGGATAACCAAATCGACACCGGATTCCATTTTTGCGCCAGTAAAAACTAATAGTCCGGCTCCTAATCCCCCTGCTGCACCAGAACCGGGCTGATCCTTGATATCTATCCCCAAATTTTTTTGAATAACCGCAGCGTAGTGAACCAAATTTTCATCTAATTTCTTAACCATATCAGGCGTAGCTCCTTTTTGCGGACCAAAAACAAATGATGCGCCATTTGGACCCGTCAACGGATTGGTTACATCGCTAGCGATAACGACTTCTGTTTCTTTTAGTCTTGGATCGATAGTGCTAACGTCGACTTTAGCTAATTCTGACAACGCGCCGCCTCCAACCGGTAGTTCCTTGTCATTTTTGTCTAAAAATTGCACTCCTAACGCTTGAGCCATACCTGCACCGCCATCATTCGTGACGCTGCCTCCTATACCGATGATTATTTTTTTTACTCCTTTATCCAAGGCATCTTTGATCATCTCTCCAGTCCCGTAAGTAGAGGTCAAAAGAGGGTTTCGCTTGTTTTCTGCCAATAGTTCAATACCATTGGCTTCAGCCATTTCAATCACTGCCGTACTTTCATCTGCTAACAACCCGTAATAAGCCTTGATTTTTTCTGATGGAATTGGTCCAGACACCATCACTTCGATTTTTGTCCCGTTAATACCGTCAACTAGTGCGTCAACAGTTCCTTCTCCTCCATCTGCCATAGGGACTTGGATCACTTTAGATTCAGGAAATACTTTGCGAATTCCTCGTTCCATTGCTTCACAAGCATTTTTAGCACTCATACTTTCTTTAAATGAATCTGGTGCTAATACAAAAGTTTTCTCCATTGTTCTTCTCCTCAAAATTCTGCTGAAAATCTTCTTTTCAAACAGAATTTACCTTCTTCATTGTTATTTTCAATAAATATTTTTTCAAGTTCATATTTTTGTAAAAGATTTGACAAAACGCTATCTCTACAATTTTATTTTAAAATAAATCCATATAATATCGTTGCAACGATCGTCATCACACCACCGACACAGATTTCGTAAGGAATCACTTTCATCCGTTCTTTGATAGACATATTCATACTGTTAGCCGTAATGTGGAAATAGTTTCCTTGAGGTACACTATCAATCACCGTTGCACCTGTATGAACCATTACAGCTGCTGCTAACGAATTGGTTCCGGTTTCAAGAATAGCATGCCCAAAAGATCCAGTCGCTAAAATTACTGCTGTAGAAGTTGATCCTACTGCTAAGCCCATTAAAATACCTGAGATGGGCGCTAATAATGTACCCGAAATCCCTGTAATGGAAATCAAATGGACAACTTGTTTTGATAAATCAGAAACTGAGATCAGACCAGCTATAGCACCAGCACCAATCAAGATCAAAACGGTATCTGTCACACGATAAATCCCCGATTTTGAATATTCTCTGATTTGACTAGCTTGTCCCATTGCGATCGTCCCCACTATCGAAGCGAAAGGTAAAATGTACATCGCATCGATCTTCAAATCAGCCAACACCTGAATATGAAGCATCGTTCCAATTGGATTTATCAATAATAAAACGATTGACAAAACGGGTGCAATTAAAGCTTTGCGTAATGGAAGCAATTCTTTTTCCGATTTTTCTTGAATATCGCTATCTTTAACCTTACCGCCTTTTTTCTTAATCAAACTAGCAATAAGAACTGCTGTTGCTAATCCAAAAATTGCCGGAATAAATCCAGCAATCATTACATTGCTTAAATCTAATTTAAACCCATTAGCAGCTGCGATAGTATTGGGATTAGGCGAAATGATATTTCCAGCTTTGCCGCCACCAGACAATGCTGTCAACAATGCTAATTTACTGATACCTGTCTGCTTTCCGACTGACAAAGCGATCGGCGCTACGATCAATACTGCGACAGGAATAAATACGCCCACAGCTGTAATGATCATTGTTGACAGAGCTAGTGAAAAGATTGCTTTATTACTTCCAAGTTTATTAACGATTGCATGGGCGATGGATTCTGCTGCGCCTGACTCCATCATCACTCCTGCCAACATCCCTGCTGCCAACACACGAATTGCTGTCCCCATAATACTTTGTGTTCCTGTAACTAATATATCCACGGTATTGCTTAGTGATGCTCCGCCGATCAAACATCCGATAATTGCTCCTAAAAATAATGAATAAACCGGATTCATTTTTTTCAAAATCAAAAAAACTGCAAAAATCAAACCAATAATCGCCGCATACCACGGTATTGTAATTCCATCCATTTCAAACATCCTTTCTTAATTGTTTACGTTTTCATTTTAATGCTTTATTTCATAAATAAAATTGGTATATTTACAATGTTATTTGTTCATTTGCATATATCGATAATATAAATTCAGAATTTCACTATTTTAGACAACTTAAATAAATTCATAGAATCACATAGTATTCAATAGAAATTTCTTCTATTCAACTAGATACGATTTGGGAACTCATTGATACTTATTAGGTATTTTACTATTTACAAAGTCAATCAATCTCTTAATTCTTTTAGTTCTAAGGACCTAACTCATATTAAATAAAAGAATATATCCCAAATACAATACTGATTTTCACTACTAATTCTTTTTGCCTATACTCCTAACAAAATCGGGCACTAAATAACCCATTGTATATGATTTATTTTAGAATCAAACTCCCAAAGAATCTCTCCATTGCAACGCAAAAAAATTCATAGATATTTTATTTCATCATATCTGTATTGCTTAAAGTGAATGATCCTTTACAGATCACTCTTCTCCATCCCAATGGCAGCGTTTCAGATCCACTCGTCCATTCTCGCGAAAAATAATACCCTCTCTTGCAATAGTAACGGCTGTTCCGGCCAACCTTTCGCACATTCTCCCTGACTATTCACTACTCGTTGACAAGGATAGCGACCATAATATTCGGCGTGGCTCAATACTTTACCGACTAAACGAGAATTGCGAGGATATCCTGCCAACTCGGCAATTTGTCCATAAGTAGCTACTTTGCCTTTGGGAATCTCCGATATGATCGACAATACCAAAAAAGCAAATTCTTCATCTAGTTTGGCCACTCCAAATTCCTCCTTTACTACAAAAAAAGACCACAGAGTTTTGTTCTGCGGTCTTTCGTGATTTGGATAGCAGGTCTCGAACCTACAATTACCTGATTCAGAGTCAGGCGCCTTACCAGTTTGGCTATATCCCAAAAATCCAACGAGATTATGATACTGCTGTCTCACGATTTCTTCAAGTAAAAAACCTCGATTAAGTTTTTATAGGTAATCAACAACTATGATCAACATTAGGATAATTTTTAGACATATTCTGATAAAATCTATTTCTCAAAACGTGTGTCTAAGATAACCAATGCCAAGAAAAACTTTGATGGGGACTTTAAGATGATAATTCTAAGTTTGTATCATTCAGGTTAATCTGTTGAGTAGTTGGCAGACGAATTAGTGTAGTACCTCAGATAATATATCATCGGAAAATCTCTATACAAAGAATGAAGGGTTCAATGCGCCCTAGACAGAGGTTCTTACGATAAAAACAATATACTCGAGTCGCTAATAAATAATTCATACTAAATATCGAATAGTGGTTACCACGATAATTTTTTTCTGGAAAGTAACACTACAAATATGAAATTATCAATCTTTGAATTATCCAAAAAAGATATGTTCTCTTTAATGTTAATAAAGAATCTTCCAACACACCTTGTATAATATGTTGGAAGATCCTTTTTGTGTTTAGACTAGTTTATCCCATCATTAATCAGCATGCTATTAATAATCGAATTGTCGGTAGTAGCGACGGATTTCTAGTGGGTGACAATTTAGTTTTTCGACATGAGCATCGATTCGTTGTGTAACACAATGCATCAATAGAAATGACAATACGCGACCGCGATATTTTTCACTGATTCCTTCTACTGAATAATCTTTTGAATCAATGAAAGTATAGTTAGCACAAATACGTGGCAACAGATTTTTGACACGTTCTGCTAACGGCCGTTGTTCATCTTCTCCTAAGAAAAGTGTTACTGGTGTTGTTTCGTCCACAATTTCTAGTGTACCATGTAAAAACTCAGCTGCATGAATTGATTTTGAACGTAGCCAGCTTTGTTCTTCCCAGTAACACATAACATATGAGTAAACTGCACCCCATTGATTACCGGCACCAATGAAGTAATGCATTGCGTCATGGCGGTGTTTCTCAGCGAACTCTAAACCAAAAGCATCTACCTATTTTTCAGCTTCTACTAATCCTTTAGCTAAATATTTTTCTAATTCTTGGTAATATTCTTCGTAGTCATCAAATTCACCATTATTTTTCATTAAGCGATCCGCTACCATAAAGAATTTGATTTGTTCTGTTCCAGGCGCTGGATAAGTAATGACGTGGTCACATTTTTCTGCTAATGGACTGCCAACAGTATCTATAAAGCCAATCAATGTTGCACCAACTTCTCTAATTTCATCTACTGCTCTAACAACTTCTTGTGTTGTACCTGTAACAGAAGATAAGATAACGATAGAATCTTTAGTCAAACGTTTGTTGCCAGTTGTGTAATATTCAGCTGCATGTTCCACATAAACAGGCAAGTTGCTTTTTCCGTTAATGTAAGTAACAGCCTGCATAGCTGAAGCATAAGTACCACCGATTCCTAAGTAGTAAATATTATCAAATCCTTTTTCCCATACCCCGTCCATAATCTTTTCGACTTCTGGACGTAGTTCTAAAGCTCCTTGAATGTTATCAATTTGTTGTTGTTCGTTGAATTTTAACATTTTTCCACCTCTATACTTTACTTTTTAATACGTGATCAAAATCATCAAAAATACGCTGACTCAAATCAATTCCTTTTGATTTAGCAATTTTATAGGATAAAATTTGGAAAGGAATCACCAATAATAAGGATGAAACCAGTTCATCACAATCCACTGCTAAACCTAAATCATTGGCATTTTTTGCTACTTCGGTTGTCACGGTAATTGTTTTACCGACATATGATGTCATATAGTCCTTTAGACTTTGTGAACGAGCTTCATTGACACTTCTTGTTTCAATAAAGAATAAAATATGTTCACTATCAGCTTCCAAATACGGTCCATGCATGTAAGCTTCTAGTTCAAACCCTTGGGAAGGTTTGCGAACTGTTTCAGTAAATTTCGTTTCGAATTCTTT
>NZ_JAKZIW010000073.1:0-6458 GCF_031143325.1 Enterococcus sp. FR204
ATCTTTTTGTTTCAACAACTCTTTAATCTTATCAGATTCAAAAGAGAATGTCAACAACTTCTTTGTTTATTTTTTCTAAACGTCTTTATCACTCATTAGCAGCGACTTGATTATCATATCATCTTTATTGTTATTTGTCAATAACTTTTTTGAAGTTTTTTTCGATAAAATCAAGCTTTATTAGCTATCTCATTTAAACGACTTCGTTATTATAACATGACATCAAAAGTGCGTCAACACTATTTTTTATAATTTTTAGTGACACCTTAAAGGAATCATTTAGAACAAATAATAATATAGCAATCTCTTTATAAAATTGCAATAGAAAATTCCCTATTTTTATTTATTATTTTTAAACACGAATATTACAGTATTTTATTGTTTTTTCGTTCATCTAAAAGCTACTTACATTTAATTAACGGATGTTATTCTATTTAATTGTTCGCTAGTTTTTTATAATGACATCCCTGAATTTCTCACTTGCTTGTATTTTGTACCTTATTCTTTGTTGGATATATAAAAAGACAAGTAAAGCACATGCTTTACTTGTCTTCTGCCTTTGCGATAGGAATAAAGATTCTAAAAATTGTCCCTTGCCCTACTACACTTTCTGCTAAGATACGTCCTTTATAGTTTTCAACCAGTTGTTTAGCGATAGACAACCCCAGACCATTTCCACCCTTCGTTCTAGCTCTTGCTTTATCCACTCGATAAAAACGATTGAAGATCTTATTAAGGTCTTCTTTGGGTATTCCTTCGCCAAAGTCCTGAATCGCGATCTCAAATTCATTCAGAGTGGAAGAAATAGAGATATGGACTTCTTTTCGTGTAGTTGAATACTTTACTGCGTTATCCAATATGATAATGATTAATTGTTCAAAGTGATTACGATAAATTTGCAGGGTCACTTCTTTTATCAAATCATCATCTAAAGTGATCACATAGTCTGGATATAATATCTTGAAATTATTATAAACTTGATAGGTGACTTCTTTTCCTTTAGTTGTTTCATTCGCATAATGAACATCTACTTGTTCTGCTCTTGATAAGTCTAGCATCTCTTGAACTAAGCTTTTCATACGGCTGATTTCTTGCATGCTGGCGCTTAATGATTCTTCTAATATCTCAGGATCATCTTTCCCCCAACGATTTAGCAGACTAAGATGTCCTTCAATAATTGCAACAGGTGTCCTTAACTCATGAGATACGTCTTCCACGAATTGCTCTTGTTGTTCAATATACAAACGCATACGGTCAAGCATCTCATTGAATATTTCAGCTAAATCTGCCAATTCATCATTTGTGTCGATTTCAGGCATGTGGATATCTGATTGCGGATCTTTACCTATAGTATCCATTGTATCTCTGAGTACCTTGAGTGGTTTTAAGAAATAAGAAGATAAAAAGAAGCCTAAAATACTACTTAAGATCAAAGAAACAACTTCTAAAACAATAAGAGTCAATAATAGCTTATTTCGGATATCATAGAAAGAAGATAATTCATAGAAGCTTTGCGCATAGCCAATCTTTTCTCTTGTACCTTTAGAATATATAGGCTGGATAGATAAAAAGCCAGTTTTTCCTTCTAGTGTAACGATCGTTGGCACTTTACGAGTAGTCTGAATCAGGTTTCGACTGTTTTCATGGGTTTTAAAAATCAAGTTCTCGTCCAAATCATAAACATAAAGACCCATTGATGGCTGCCCTAGCTCAGCTATAAAGGAATCGATCTTCATTAAGTTTCCTTCGACCAGTGAAGTATGATCTACGACCTCATCTCCGTCATTTGTCGCTTTCGTCAGATTACGATACGTATTTACTAATGTCAGTTCTTCATCCGAGTTAGCCAAACGAGAAGCTACTTCTGAAATCGTACGCTCTACATTGTTTCTTTCTTTTGCCACAATCAGATTGATAGATGATTTATAGGTAATGACAGCGAAAATTGTAAACACAACGAATATGAAGAAAGAACTCGCAAAGGCCCACTTGATTGTCAAGGAGGGCCCTTTCAGTTCTCTTTTTTCCGATTTTTTCGGCTTTATCACGAGCGCATCACATAACCTGTTCCGCGTACAGTTTGGATATAGCTTTCCTCCCCGGGAACGTCAATTTTGTTGCGAAGATAACGAATATATACGTCCACTACGTTTGTTTCAACTTCTGTTTCGTATCCCCACACTTTATTTAGTAAAACGTCACGTGCTAATACCACGTTCACGTTTTCCATTAAAGTAAGCAGCAACTCGTATTCTCTTTTTGTTAGTTCAATTACTTCATTTCCGCGACGTACGACACGGTTTTCTTTTTCGATAGTCAAATCGCGATAAGTAATAGTAGTTTGTTTAGCCACATTTTTATCGCCTTCAATATCGATTCGACGCAACAATGCACGAAGACGTGCTAATAATTCTTCGATAGCAAATGGTTTGACGATGTAGTCATCTGCTCCGTGGTCAAGTCCAGATACACGATCGATCACAGAATCTCTTGCAGTCATCATAATGATTGGTGTATTTTTGACTTGGCGTACACGTCTGCAGACTTCTAAACCGTTCAATTCTGGGAGCATCAGATCCAACAATATGGCATCCCACTCATTATTTAATGCCGCATCTAAACCAGTTCGGCCGTTGTAGTGGACTTCTGCGTTATACCCTTCATGCTTCAACTCTAGCTCGACAAATCGTGCCAAGTTCTTTTCATCTTCAATGATTAGAATATTGCTCATTTATTATTTTATCCTTTCTATTCTACTGGCTTTTTAAAAACTCTATCATTATACCGATAATATGCTTAAAAATCTATAGTCATTTTATCATGGATAGCAATTTTAAAAAAGAGCTGAAGTCTACTCATAACAATCGACTTCAGCTCTTTCGTCCTCTTTTTATTTTCTCATTTCCTAACAGCCGAAAGACTATTATTCTTCATGGTACCATGAGTAATGGAAGATTCCTTCTTTGTCGACACGTTCATAGGTATGTGCGCCAAAGTAATCGCGTTGGGCTTGGATTATATTTGCAGGCAGACGTTCTGCTCTGTATGAATCGAAGTAAGCGATGGCTGATGAGAAAGTCGGTACAGGTACGCCAGCTTGGACAGCCAAGGCAACGACGTCTCTGACTGATTGCTGATATTTTTTCGTGATTTCAACGAAGTAATCATCTAGCAATAAATTTTCGATCTCAGGATTTTTGTCATAGGCATCCGTAATTTTTTGCAAGAATCGAGCTCGGATGATACATCCAGCGCGCCAGATTTTTGCGATTTCACCAAATGGCAAGTCCCAATCAAATTCTTTTGAAGCGACACGTAATTGAGCAAATCCTTGGGCATAACTCATGATTTTACTGAAATACAACGCTTCTCGGATTTTTTCGACCAATTCTTTTTTGTCTCCCGTGAACTCAAAATCGTTCGTACGAGATAAAATCTTGCTTGCTTGTACGCGTTCTTCTTTATAAGCAGAAATATAGCGGGCAAATACAGATTCAGTGATCAATGGAAGTGGCACACCTAAGTCAAGCGCGCTTTGGCTTGTCCATTTACCTGTTCCTTTATTCCCAGCTGCATCAAGGATCACATCTACTACTGGTTTACCTGTTCCTTCATCGTCTTTACGTGTCAGAATGTCAGCAGTGATTTCTATCAAATAGCTGTCTAATTCGCCTTGATTCCATTCTTTAAAGATATCAGCCATTTCTTCTACTGAAAGGTTTAAAATATTCTTCATTAAGTCATAAGATTCAGCAATCAGTTGCATATCTCCATACTCAATACCGTTGTGTACCATTTTCACATAATGTCCGGCTCCATTTGGGCCAATATATGTGACACATGGTGCTCCGTCTTCTGCTTTTGCAGAAATTTGCTCTAAGATTGGTGCAACTAGCGCATAGGCTTCTTTTTGTCCACCAGGCATGATTGAAGGTCCTTTTAAAGCTCCTTCTTCACCACCGGAAACGCCTGTACCGATAAAGTTGATGCCAGAGTTGGCTAACTCTTCATTACGACGCATCGTATCTTTAAAGAATGTATTTCCTCCGTCAATCAAAATATCGCCTTTATCAAGGTGAGGAAGTAACTCTTGGATTGTTGCATCTGTTGCCGGTCCTGCTTTGACCATTAGCAAGATCCGACGTGGTTTCTCGATAGATTCTACAAATTCTTCGATTGTATATGTTGCTTTGAAATTTTTATCTGGGTGTTCTTCTACTACAGCGGTTGTTTTAGCCCCTGTACGATTGAATAAAGCCACTGAATAGCCGCGGCTTTCTATGTTCAAGGCTAGATTTTTACCCATAACGGCCATACCGACAACGCCGATTTGTTGTTTTGACATATGAACTCCTCCTACATACGGGATTTCTCCCTAATCTCTTACATTATAGCTTAACACGGCTACATTGCAAACTAAAGAACAACATATTTTTTATTTACCGACTACAAAAAAATAAACCTCAAGGCTCCATGGTTAGCCTTGAGGTTTTACATTTTCTAATTAAAATGTATTAAGCTTCTTTTGACATTACGTCCTTACCATCATAGTAACCACAATTTGCACATACGTGATGGCTTTTTTTCATTTCACCACAGTTTGGACATTCGTTTAACCCTTTGATTGTCAATTTGTAGTGTGTACGACGTTTTGCTTTTTTAGCTTTTGATGTTCTTCTAGCTGGTACTGCCATTTTGCTACACCTCCTTGTAAAGTCTTGTATCTAAATTAGACACAATATATTCCAATCTTACTTGTTATCGTCGTCTTTTGATTTAGAATCAAAAAGTTCAGATAGTTTTGCAAGACGAGGATCAATTTTATTCTCGGCTTCTTCCATTTTTCTGCGCTGGTATTCTTCTTCGGAAACAACTTCCCAATCATTGCCTTTTGGAAGTTCTGTTGCTGCTTTCTCTTCTTTTGTCAATACCCGCATTGGAATCGCCAATAAGATGTTGTCTTCAATCGACTCTGCTAAATTCAATAATGGACCTTCAATTAGCAAAATCTCATCCGCAGACATTTGTTCATCTCTACTTTGGAATTGTTCTTCTGTCATGAATACTTCGTCTACAGAAAAATCCATGGGCAGTTCAACAGGTTCTAGTGAACGTGTTGAAGGAACTGTCAAAGTCGTCTGCACAGTGTAATGAACGATATAGCCTTTCTTATCAACTGAGACCAAACCTTCGACTTCCACTGGCGCAACATCAAGTATTAAATTGTCTCGCTTCATGAGAGCGGCTTTCAAGTCGAGCGTCTCATGAAAAGTTAACGGTGTCTCCTGGTATTTTCTCAATTCCAATAAAGACCATTTCATTTTTCATCACTCCTAAGCAACAAAAGCAATTATACAGGGCAAAAAGCATGTTGTCAATGAAATTTTCTTGACACCTTGCAGTTCATAAAAAAACAGAAAAATCTTTATTAGAAAGCCTCTGTTTGCTATCACCCTCAGAATCATTTACAATAATCATTATTCCATTAAAGGAGCGGATGATCTTCATGAACACGAAAGATATCGAATACTATGTCCAAATCGTCAAACAAAAAAACTTTACGAAAGTGGCTAATTATTTCCGTGTGAGCCAACCTACTATTACATATGCATTACAACGTCTTGAAAAAGAGTTTGATACCGTACTTATTACAAGAGATCGATCGCATCACGATTTAATCGTCACGCCTTCTGGAAAGCAGCTGTTTCTCCATGCACAAACCATTCTCCAAGAGATTTCTACTGCAAGAGCTGAAATCACTCAGTTGCAAAAGAAAAAGCTTCGTTTTGGGATGCCTCCTATTATCGGCAATGAATACTTTCCTAAACTGTCAAGTTACTTTATCAAGCATGAATTGATGAATCAAATTGAGATTACCGATGGAGGCTCTCGGGACTTATACGGGATGATCCGACAAGGGAGGATCGATTTAGCTGTATTAGGCTCAACACAGCCAATCGTGGATCAATATTTAGAAACAGAGTTACTTTTGGACAAACGTTTCATGATCGTCGTGCCACCTACACATCCTCTTTCCAAGCAGGATACTGTCTCTTTCAAAGATATAGCAGATGAACAGTTTGTACTATTGAACGAACATTATGTCCACCCCGCAGCATTCACTAAGCTTTCTAAACAAACACATACTCATCCAAAAGTTGTTTATCAAAGCAATGACTTGACGATTTTAAAGAGTATGGTCCGAGAAAATGTGGGTATCGGTTTTTTGGCAGAGATTGCTGTCCATCCTGAAGATCATTTAGTTTGCCTCCCTCTTTCAGATGAAGTTCAGCCTCGCTTCTTGATTTCATTGGCAAAACGAACACAGCAGATCGTCACGCCTCTTCAAGAACAAGTAGTCCAAGTTATCCATGAATTCGTTACAGCACAAAAAAACAGCTCTTCGTAAAAGAAGAGCTGTTTTTATTTTTTATTAAGCTAAATTAGATAGCTGTTGT
>NZ_JAKZIW010000074.1:0-6276 GCF_031143325.1 Enterococcus sp. FR204
TTTGAATGAAAAAAATAAATTTTTGCTATAAATCTTTTGGTACATAGAAACTTCGGTTGTCCATACCGAAAATCCGATCGGTGTATTTTCCTGGTTCTGTTTGACGAATCGAAGTCAACATCATCTGCATCGAAGCATCGATATTGTCGATTTGATGTAATATTTCTGCTTCCATTATTCTTGGACGTACAGGTGAGCCATATTCTAATAAGCCATGGTGTGCTAAAACCATATGACGTAATACGAGAACATCTTCGTCAGCTTCGCTGATTTTCAACGCAAGACAGGCTTTAGTTATTTCTTCGTCAATCAATACCAGATGACCGATCAAATTTCCTGCAAGCGTATATTCTGTCGACATAGGACCGGAAAGTTCAATCACCTTTCCTAAATCATGCAAAATGATACCAGCATACAACAATGCTCGATTCAGCTCAGGATATTCATCGGCGATTGATTTCCCTAAGTGAAGCATTGTCAAAGTATGATAAGCTAATCCGCTGGCAAATGCATGATGGTTTCTTTTTGCTGCCGGAAACTCAAAAAATTGTTTTTGATATTTATTAAGTAGATAGCGAACAATACGATTCCAATGCGCATTGGTGATCTCAAACAACAATTGATTGATTTCTTCTTCCATTTCTTCTTTCTTCAAAGGGGCTCTTTCCATGTATAAACTAGGCTCTCCTGGCTCATCTACCCTTGTTAAGCGCATATGAAGAATCTTTACTTGAGGGTTTCCTTGATAAACCTCTCTTTTACCGTTTAGAAAAACGACTGTGCCGGCTGTAAATTTATTGATTTCCTCCTCCGAAGCATCCCAGTATTTACCATCGATAGTACCTGAAGTATCTTGGAAAGTAAAAGCAATAAATTTTTTTCCGTTTTTAGCGATTCTTACATCTGCACTTTTGATCAGGACAAATTGTTCAAACTGCTCATCGATTACTAAATCACGAATTTTTTTCATTATTTGCTCCTTCTAATTGTTTTACGATTTGGTTCATCTCATGGTAATAGCTTACCATTTCTTTATCAGAAGAAAAACAAATTATTTGATACTTTTCTCCAAATTTAGCTAAAAGTTCAGCTAATTGATACTTTCGCTGATGATCATAATGAAGCCAGCCATCATCAATGATGATCGGGCATATCGAACGGTTAGCTTCTAATGAGAGGTAAGCAAATCTCATCGCCATAATCAGCTGATCTTTCGTACCTGTAGATAACTCATAGATGGGAAATTCTGTATATCCGTCTGTTAAAGTCAGTGTATCATTTTTCAGTAATATCTTCTGATAATTTCCTTTTGTTAAAATACCTAAATAATCACCTGCTGCTCTTAACAACTGGGGTAATTGTCTTTCACTCATCTCTGTTGAAAGATCACCTAAGAATGTCCCGGCGATTTCAAGTGCTCCCCATTCCTCCAGTAATTCCTGTAATTTTGCTTTTTGCCGGCTAGCTTGTTGATAAAGTTCGTCCAATGTGCCGTCTCTTTGCAACTCTTCTACTTGAAGTTGGAGTCGTTGCCGATTTTCACTTGCTTCTTTTTCTTCTTGCTGGAGTTGGGATTGCTTTTCTTTCAGTTGGCGCAGTCTTACAGATAATTTCTCTTTTGTCAGCTCTTCAGGAAATAGTGGAGTAAGCATTTCCGATAATTCATTGTATCTTTTCATCTGCTGTTCGGCTTGTTTGGCTTTTTGTAAAAAGACAGGTACTTCCGAAGGATAAGATAAGCCTGCTTGAGTCAATTGTTCGCTGTATTCTTGTATCCATACTTTTTGTTTCTTTTTCAATTGATTGATTTCTTGCTTCAATAAAGTATTTTGCTGATAGCTTCTGGCAAATTTCATCTGTTCCATCTCTTGTATAAAACGGGAAAGCAATACCATTTTTTCTAAAATTGACTTATCTTGTATCGGTAACCATTCTTTAACAAACTCAAATTTTTGGTCGATTTGTCGTAGTTTTTCTTGTATTTCCTGCTCTCTTTTATGTTTCCGCTCAAATACGCCATATAATTTCTGATAATCTATGACTTCCTGTCCATATTCTTTCATGAGTTTGAGCGTATCCATCTTTCCTAAGTGCCGATGATCCGCAAAACGATATACTTCTTGCCGAAGAATCTGTTTTTCTTCCCCAGTTCTCTTTTGTTTTTCTTCTGCTTCAGCTAATTGAGCTAAGGCTAGATCAAGTTGTCCTAGTTTTTCTTGCCACATTCCTTTTATCTCAGAGAAATCATTTTTAGTTTTAATTTTTGGTTGCCTTTTGTAGAAGAAATAGCCAATCATGCCTGCACCAATTAGTAAAAGGATCACTTTCAAGGGCATTGGTACAAATATACCTGCAATGATTATTGCTCCGCCAGCCATCAGCATATACGGTTTAGATGAAGAGACTGGTGCTATCTCTGACTGATTTTGTAATAATGCTGGATAGGTCTCTTCCAAGTCATTCACTTCTGCTTCAATCATCTCTTGCTGTTCTTTAGCTATTTGGAGACGCACAGAAATCTGGCTTTCTAGATCAGCAATCCTTCTTTCTTCAGCCAGAAGATGCTTCCATTCTTCTTCATATAAAAATTCTTCCGGTAACGGATTTTTCTGCCAATGCCACCTTTGTTCCAAAATCTTCAATTCTGAATTTGTTTCTCTAGTCTCAATTTGTAATCTTTGCCATTCTTCGTTTAATTGTTCCGCTGTAAATTGAAGTTGCTGGAGATCTTTTAGTTCCTGCTCCTGCTCTAAATAAAAATAATATCTGGCTGACTGCTGATCCATCCCGCTATGCTTTTCCAGTGTTGCTTCTAATTCTTCCAAACGCTCATTTGTTTGCTGATACCGTTTGGAGAAAGACTCCAGATCTAAAAGAAGTTGCTCATCAGGAAGACCTGTAGTGCTGTTTTTTTTGAGAGATTGCCATTCTTCATATAAAGAAAAATTAAGTTCTTGCTGTCTGGCTAATGAAAATTGTTTGTTCGCCTCTTTTAATTGTGCCAATAACTGCTGCTGTTGCGACTCGTATTCCTGTTCTTGTTGGATCAACTTGCCAAAATAAGCTTCCTGTTCTTGTTTTTGATGAATTTTTTCTTGCAGCTCTTTCCATTCATTTAATTTTTGATTGATTAGTAGTTTTTGGCCTTTTTTCTTGAATAATTGTTGTGCTTTCTGATAATATTCTTGCCGCTTTTGGAATACTTGAGAACTGCCCGTGATGCCTAAAGAAATCAGCGCATCATGTAGCTCTTTTTCTCTCAAATGATCTAGTTCCATCAACTGTTCCTGCTGGAAAGTAAATACTTGCTGGAATAACTCTTTCGTTAAAGGCGCAATCAATTTTTCTAGTAACTCATCACTTCCCACTTGATCCCCCAGCCACACCTTCGATTTTCCGCGATTTTGCTGCTTGTAGCGCTCGACAGCAAATTCACCATATACAGGATGTTTAAGCCATATTTTGCCGCCATAGGCTGAGCCGTCTTTTGGTGTATAATCCTTTTTTTTACGGCCTTTTGAAGGGAAACCAAATAATATTGCTTGAATAAATTGATAAATCGTTGATTTTCCTGCTTCGTTTCCCCCATAGATCAGCTGATTGCCTGAATAAAAGTCAAAACTTTTTTGACGCCATTTTCCAAAAGCAGCAATCTCGATCCTTAAAATCTTCATTCCTGATCCTCCTCAAATAAAAAATCTTGATTAAGCAGCTGCTTGGCTTTTTCAAGTGTTTCTTCTTGGTATTCCGGCAGTTCGCTCAATATTCTAGCCGCTTCTTGATGACTATATACTTCATTTAAAATTTGTTGGAAATCTTGAGGTGTCTGATAGTATTGAAATAACTGTTCCATCAATTTAGCAGAAGCAGCAAGTGGGATCTTCGTATAAAAGGTATCCTCTATGAGAGAAATACGCCAAATAAAGAAATCATTTATCCTATCTGAGAATTCCTCTAACAAATAGTCTAATAGCTCTCCTGATTGTATCCGTTCCAAAACATCTGTATTGAGATGGTCATAATCTTTTAATTTTATTTCGATTAAACTAAAACCATACTCTACTTTTGAAAGTTGCTGACGAATGTGAACAATGACCTCTTTTGTCGTTCTTGCTTTCCTCAATGATATTTCCTTTGTCTTCCAATAGACCTCTGCTACTTTAATCGGATGTATTTGGCAACTTCCTTTACTTAATTCAACTAGTAGAATAGATGTAGAAGCTTGTTCCTTTTTAGTATGACCTTGAGGCGCACCTGGATAAACAATTGTTTGCTTTTCATTTAAGACCGTTGGCACATGGATATGCCCTAAAGCCCAATAATCGTATCCCTTTTCTTGCATCTTTGAGGGTTGGAAAGGAGCATAGTTTCCTTTTTGAGAGACGCCAGGTTCCCCGTGGTACAACCCAATATGGTAATCTGTGAGTTCTCTAGAAGGAAATTCCATCACTTTGTCTTTTTGAATCCACGGTTGACGATAACTAAATCCACTGAGAGAGACAGTTTCTCCACTTTTTATCGTTATTTTTTTTGTCTCTACCGTTTCGGATGTAAATAAATGGACATTTTTAGGAAAGGAGAACCAATACCGCTCTTTTTGATAGAAATCATGATTTCCGAATATTATAAATACAGGTATATGGTTCTTTTCTAACCGTTTCATCTGTTCTGAAAAATGTTTCTGTATTTTTAATGAAGGACGATTTTGATGAAAATTATCTCCTGCAAGTAAAACAAAATCAACGTTATTTATTATTGCCTGTTCAATGATATTTGATAAAACGGTCAGATTCGTCTTCAATAGTTTTTCCTGTACAGTTTTATCAAGAGTTGTCAGTCCTTCAAATGACCGATCCATATGTAAATCTGCCGCATGGATAAATTTCACCATTAAAAATTTCCTCCTTTTTTTCTTTTATCATACCATTTTCAATGTTTTTTTTCATCAATAACCGAAAATTTGTTCGTATTATGCAAAGAAATTACGATAAATGGCCGGCTTCAAAAAATGAGTTTATTCGAAAAAAAGATTGTGACATGATTTTTGTCACAATCCTAAATATCTATGTTATATTCGCTTCGTTTGACACTGAAGAAGTACTATTTGTACTGGAATTTATGCTCCATTTTTCCGTATTTAGAATTCTATGTTCTATACTACCTTAATTAGTTTATATGGTAAGAATTCTTTCAAATGCTTGAGATACTCCGTCTTTATCATTTGAAACAGTGACATAATCAGCTTTTTTCATGATTTCTTGATGACTATTTCCCATTGCAAAACTAATATCTGCACTTTCAAACATAGATAAGTCATTTAAACTATCTCCGATCGCGATTCTCAAAGGTTTCTTTAAATTGTAGATTGATTCCAAACGATCAAACACCACGCCTTTAGATACATTTTGAGGTACGATTTCAATATTTACAGGTGCCGATTCAGTAACAGACACATTTAGCATCTTTTTCAAATGGTTAAATATATTAGCTTTCAATTGACGATTAGGAATAAAAATAAAAAATTTGTAAATGCTGATAGCATCCTTTTCTATAATTTCCTCAATATTATTATAAGGGATTGAACAAATAGATTTTTCATACTCAAGCTCATAGTTTAGCTCTTTGATAGAAAATTCACTCCCTGCCTCGTGAAAAATTTTTTTCATTTTATTTTTATAATTCTGAGATTCATAACTTCCGAGATTTGTATATATTTTGGTTGGAAATTTCGATAGGACAGAATCAATTTTTTTTACATCATTTTTATCGAAGGAAGACTCAAATATCTTTTTTTCTCCATCAAATCCAACAGAACCATTTAACCCTACTGCTGGTATCCTTAAACCAGATTTTTTGAGAATATTATTAATGTCTTCTACTTCTCTTCCAGAACAAATGAATGGAAAACAGTCTTCCGGTAAATGTTTCATTGTTCTTGCATTTTTTTGACTAATGCTCTGGTCAGAATTCAAAAGAGTACCGTCTAAATCTATACCAATTAGTTTCATTTCATCCATGTCTCCTATACGTTGATTATAAATTCACTGCTTATTGTAAGTCTAAATTTCTCACAAAACATATACTAATTATACCTAATTTAAGTAAGTACAAACATCATTTTAAGATTAGGAAAGGACATTTATATACTATTCTCTGTATTTTTGATTTATAAATAAATATGAATTGAATCCAAATCAGCTATATTACTATTTTATAATAACCAACTATAAAAAACGAAGTTAGGTGAAAAACTAACTTCGATATTCATAAAAGACT
>NZ_JAKZIW010000075.1:0-6240 GCF_031143325.1 Enterococcus sp. FR204
TTAATAAAATATTTTTCATAATTATTTTCCAAATCATTAATTATATTTGCTAAATTATTTTTTTCCAATAAATCCCAGAATCTTCTCCTACTTCTCGATTGAATCCTACATCTAATAATAGATTTAGCTTAGTACTAGAGAGTGCTTCGAGTAATGAGGGATTTGTTCCCCCTACTTCATGACCATGTATATAAGCAAACGCATTTTCTCGAATATACTTTAATAAAACTTGGTTATAGACTGTTCCTACAAACTTTATGCGTGTGTCTTTTTCAAATCCTGTTGTGCGTTTTAAATTCTCATAAAATTTATTTTTTTCTACATTAGTAACTAACACAAGATTTTTATTAGTAGATGATTTCATAAATTCACGTATCATTACCTCATAATTATTTTCTGGGACAAATCGTCCTACTATTAAAAAGTAATTTTTTTCTTTTATCCCCTTTTCTTCAAACCAGTTTCTCACAACACTATCGTTTTCTTTTAAATTTGAAGGCTCTAAATCAGTCCCATAAGCTATATATGTTGTTTTTGGTTTGTATTTGCTATACTGTTTATGAATATATTTCTCAATATTTTGACTATCACATATCAATAGATCTGCATGCTTAACCATAAGCCTTTCTGAAATCTTCCAATATTTTCTTACAGGGTAACTCCATTTTGCTCTTAACCACTCGTGTCCATCAGGGTTAACAAAAAGTTTACCATTAATCTTATCTATCCTTTTTTTAGATGTCCGATAAACGGTCCGATACGACAAGCCAAAACATAAAAAATAGGAACTATATCTCTATTTTTTTCTGCCTTTTCAATAGATGTTTCTAAAGCTTTTAAATCATAATAAATAGCTCTTGCTGGACCAATGTTTGGCACATCTATGTTAAAACATTCAGCTCCATTATAAATAAATTCTTTTTCTTTAATATCCGATTTTAAAGAGTTTTCAGTCATACAAGCAATATGGTACTGAATCGTTTTGTTAGTTTGTCTTTTAGTAAGGTTTTCTACAAATGATTCAAACCCACCATATTTTGCAGGAATCCCCTTTGATCCTATTATATATACATGTTTAATCTTTGTTTTTTCCAACTTTTTTTCCCCTTACTAATATGCCCCATTCGGTTTTATAACAACCCAAATTGTCTTGATAATTAGTTTAAAATCATTCAATAGGCTTTGATTAGTTATATATTCTAAATCTAAATCAACCATTGCATGAAAACTAACATCATTTCTACCACTAACTTGCCACAAACCTGAACATCCAGGTTTTACATACAAGCGTTGAAGATCATATCTCGTGTACTCAGCTACTTCCCTTTCCAAAGGTGGACGTGGGCCAATTAGACTCATATCTCCTTTTAAAACATTCCATAGCTGTGGTAATTCATCAATACTTTTAGCACGGATAAATTTACCTATTTTGGTAACACGTGGATCTTCTTTCATCTTGAACATTGCGCCTTCTATTTCATTTTGATCCAGTAACTCTTCCAATTTTTCTTCAGCATCTAAACACATCGAACGGAATTTATGCATTTTGAATGTTTTTCCATTTTTACCAACACGTGTATGGCTAAAAAATATCGGACTTCCTGGCTCTTCTTTTCTGATTCGATAAGCTACATAAAACATCAAAGGAGAAGCTAAAATCAAACCAATAATGCTTCCTACAATATCAATCATTCTTTTAAAAAATAAATAGATATATCGTTTTTCTACTTTTTCTTTATCCAACCAAACTTGATTAGGATGTACTTCACTAATACGAGATAACAAATCTTCACTTTCCATACTTTCAGTCCCTTTCACTATCTTCACTCTCTCCTCATTTCCTTTTTATCTACGAATAAAGAACTAAAATAAACCAAACTTCTTCTTTTTTACCTCTTCATAGATTGGATAACTGATTTCATCCCCGTTGATCAGATCCTTTGCGACTTGTTTCATCTGTACTACTTTTTCCTTACCAAAGTCCTTGGCAATCTGTTCATAGCACTCTTTTAAGTAAAAGGTGCGCTTAGAGACCCCATGGGCATCAGAAGCAGCCATCTGCACGAGATTATGTTTGACCATCGTTTTGGCTGTTTTCTGGATATCTTTGCCAAATACACCAACATAACTTGGCGCAGTAAGTTGGGCCAAGCATCCCATATCTAGGAACGGAAGCAAATGATTCGGGTCTTTACGAAAATGCGCGTTACGTTCTGGATGGACGATCACTGGTGTCTTTCCTAGTTCTAACAACTCAAAAAAAAGCCGTTCTGCATATAATGGCACTTCCAGTGTCGGAAATTCGATCAGAAGATATGTATCATCTAAATCTGTAAATAAAATTTCATCTCGGTGGATGTCTTCGATGAGCGTTCCGGTAATACGTACTTCTTGTCCTTCCAATAACGTCAAAGGCAACTGTCTTTTCTCTAATTCGGCTTGTAACGAAGCGACTAGAGAAATGACTTGTGATTTTTCATTGCTGTATTTTCCATTATTGTGGTGTGGTGTGCATAAAATGTGCGTGATGCCTTGCTGAATCGCTTTTTCAGCCATTGCAATACTTGCTTCTAAGTTTTCTGCCCCGTCATCGATTCCTGGTAGGATATGGCAATGTAGATCGATCATTTCTCTTGTCTCCTCTCTTCTTATTCCTTAATTTCCGTAGTAATAACCAGCATCTTTGCTATGTTCTGCTCCGTTGTATACGACACCTAAGACTCGTGCTTGTACCATCTCTAGCAGTTCTTTTGCTTTAGTCAAGGATTCTTTACGTGACGTATTTTCACGTACAACCAATAAAGTGCCATCTGTTTTTGAAGACATGATCTGTGCATCTGTTACGGCTACTACTGGTGGCATATCGAATATCACCACGTCAAATAACTGTCTTGCTTCGGCTAGGATCTGATCCATTCTTGGCGAGCTTAACAATTCTGATGGGTTGGGTGGCTTAGGTCCACTAGGCAAAATCGACAAGTTCTCGACTGGCGTTCGTTGGATCACATCTGCTACACTTCCTGATGAACTAAGTGCTGTACTTAATCCACTTGCATTGTTTAGCTGGAATGTCTTATAGACGACAGGTTTACGTAAATCTGCATCGACTAGTAGAACTCGTTGACCGGATTTAGCAAAAACGACTGCAATGTTTGCTGCAGTGGTGGATTTTCCTTCTCCAGGACCTGATGAAGTCACAACAATCGTTTTGATTTGCTGACCAGCTGCGGAGGCAAACTGGATATTCGTCCGGATCGTACGATATTGTTCGGCGATTGGTGAAGATGGGTTTGTTAATGTGATCAAACTAACTGCATGAGTTTGTGTTGCTTTTTGTTTCTGTGTTCGTGCCATTTTTCTTCCTCCTAGACTCTTGAGCGGCTTCTGCGTGATGGGGCTGTTTTATCATTTGTAGCTTTTGGTCGTGCAGGAGCTGATCCTTTTTTACGGATACCTGCGTTCAATTCTTTCGCTGACATTTCTGAAACTGTTCCTAAGATTGGGAATCCTAATGTATCCGTCACATATTTTTCATCTTTCACTGTCCGATCAAGTAATTCGAATAAGAATGCCAAACCTACGCCTACCATCATTCCTAATACTAAGCCAATCACTAGATTCAATTTATTATTTGGCGAAACAGGTGTCGTATTGGCAACTGCACCTGAAATAATCGAGATTTTATCGACATTCATCACGTCTTTGGCGTTTTCTTGAAAAACTTGTGAAGTTGTATTAGCGATCTGTTGAGCAGTCACTGCATTCGTGCTTATTGCCTGGATCGAGAACATTTGTGAATTTTGTGACTGATTGACTGAGATAGCATCTTTGATTTGTTCAGCCGTCATTTTCACATTGTCTTCTGTTTCTAAACGATCTTTGACTTCATTGAGCACTAAATCACTGACGATCATATCTTTATACGTATTGATCATTTGCAAGTTCGTATTGACATCATTGACATTTGCAGTGTCTGATTGTGGCAGTGTCACGATCAATTGTGCTTGTGAACTGTATTTTGGTGTCAAGATGAAAAATGTTACGATTCCTGAGATGGCCAAGCCAGCAAACATTGAGATGATGATTGTTACCAAGTGTTTGCGTAATGTTTCAAAAATTTCTTTCAAGCTGATTGTCTCTTCCATTTTTTCTCCACTTTCCTATTTATTCTCTAGATTCATTTGATCTTTTAATTCTTTTTTCACACGATCAAGTTCTTGATCGCTGACTTTTTGATAGGAGATATTATCTTGCATGAAGCCTTCTCCTTGCAGCTGATCTTGCTTGATCGTACCAAATGCCTCCCGATAATCTAAAGCGATTTTTTTCATTTCATCAAAGCTCATGTCTGTTTTCATATTCGACTCTAGAGCATTCAAAACGGATTGATAGTTGCTGACACCATTTAGACTCAATACTTTTTTTGCTACGCCTTCTACGATCTTTCTTTGGCGCCCTTGTCTACCGTAATCACCATTTGGGTCTTCATAACGCATACGAGAATAAGATAATGCCTGATCCCCGTTCAATGTAATTTTACCGATTGGAAAGTCATAGCCATCTTGTGAGAAAGTGAGGTCATTATTGACTTCGATACCACCAACTGCATCAACGAGTTCCTTTAGCCCTTTCATATTGATAGAGACATAGTGATCAATTGGGATATCTACATATTTTTGTACGGTATCCATCGCCATGGCAGCTCCGCCGAATGCGTAAGCGTGGTTGATCTTGTCTTTTGTGTCACGACCTACGATGTCGACATACGTATCTCGAGGAATGCTGACAATCGTTGTCTGTTTGTCTTCAGGACTGACTGTGGCCACCATTATCGTATCTGATCTTCCTTGATCGACCCGACCTAGGTCTCCAGTATCGATCCCCATCAATAGAACAGAGAAAGATTCTTGTTTGTCCAGATCAACTGGTTTCGTTCGTTCTCCTTGGGTTCGTTCCACTGATTCGTAAGTTTTCTCAATAGAATGTGAGAGATCCAGATATAATTTTGCTCCTACTCCTACAATTGCTAATACTAATACGATAAGAACTGCTAAAATAATCAGAAATATTTTTTTCCCTCTTGATTTTCTTCTTCGTCTTGCCATAGTTTCCTCCGTTTGCTAGCTTTGCTTTAATTGTTACTAACTTATATTGCTATAGCCCATTTGCTGAGCAACAGTTTGTGCTTTTGTTGCGTATGCTGTGCTTATTTTTTCATTCCGGATCTGCTCTATTTGACTGAGCGCCGTCAAATATTGATCGTAAGTAGCGGTGGCAGTCACTTGACCATCCTTCAACATCGTATCGAATAACTGATCTAGTTGCGTGACTTGCGCGATCTGGGTATCAGCGAATCCTAGATATTGCATAACAACCGTTTTCCAAGGACTATCTTTAAAAAAGCTCATATTTTCACGTACACGAGCGACATCTGCACTTGTCACCTTTTCTTTGATGATGACATCGTCTACAGCTTGCTGCCAGTTTGATATATTTTTAGTAAATAAATCGTTGACAGCTGTCTGGATCTTCAGTTTTGATTCTGCACTATCTAACTGTATCACGATTGCTTTCTTCTCATCTTGGATTGCAACTGCTTCTTTAGGCAATTCTGATTCTTTGATGTCGTAATCATCTGCTGAAAGTTTGACAGAGGATAGCTTATTTGACAAACTTGTGATTGTTTCTTCTGTTATTTCAGGGTTTAGAAAATTTTTTTCTTTTGTACTATACAGCTTGTCTACTTCTTTTGATAAAGAAGTCAAGGTGTCTTTTTGATTGGTGATGGCAGATTCTGCATAATTGATCCGTTGCTGATGTTGCCGCTGATTATTGATATGGTAACCAAACAAACAGATCGCAATAGCACCTGCACCTACCGCCACAGCAGTCAATGACTTGACGAATGGCTTTTCCATAGATTCACTCCTAAGTATTGATGATAGATAAATTAAGATATAATTCACTTACATAAAAATGACAGCTTTTTATTTTAAAAAACATAATTAAACTAATATATTCACAGAAATATTTGTAAACAAGTTTTCCCTATATAATCATACCACAAACTGTTCTCTTAACTAGGGCAATTTACGATTTAAAAGTAAATAAAACATTAATAAGATAACAATTAATCGATTTCATTTTTATTTCCTTAATTTTCATAGGTGTTTTTAAAAGTTACACAAAAAATAAAATAACAAAAAAATTAACATTGAATTAATAATAGTTATTTATATT
>NZ_JAKZIW010000076.1:0-5932 GCF_031143325.1 Enterococcus sp. FR204
TATTAATACAGATGGCGTCTCTTTTTCATTCATTTTTAATAAATCCTTATACGTTTGCAAAAAAAGATGAAAGTGTTCACAATGCTTAAATGTTGGTATGTCAACGTTGATTTAAATATATGTAAATAAAACATAAAAATTGTTAAATAAAAAACAAGAAAACCCTTGCAAAGATAGGGTGCTGTGTTATACTAATCACGTAAAAACTGTTACATAAAACAGAAATTTAGGAGGTCCATACAATGGAGCAATGGAATGGATTTAAAGGTACCAAATGGAAAGAAGGCGTAGACACTAGAGACTTTATTCAAAATAACTACACTGAATATCGCGGTGATGACAGCTTTTTGGAAGGCCCAACAGAAGCAACAGAAAAATTATGGGATGAATTGCAAAAGTTAAATGATATCCAATTCGAGCGTAACGGTGTCTATGATATGGACACAGAAATCGTATCAACTATTACTTCACACGATGCAGGCTATTTGGATAAAGATTTGGAAAAAATCGTCGGTCTACAGACAGACAAACCTTTGAAACAAGCATTCATGCCGTTCGGCGGAATCAATATGGCTAACAATGCGCTAAAAAGCAATGGCTATACACCAAACGATGAATTGACACATATTTTCACTGACTGGCGCAAAACACATAATCAAGGTGTATTTGACGCTTATACTGCTGAAATGCGTGCTGCTCGTAAAAACAAAATCATTACAGGGCTTCCAGACGCTTACGGTCGCGGACGTATCATCGGTGACTATCGTCGTGTGGCATTGTATGGAATCGACTATTTGATGGAACAAAAGAAAAAAGATCATGATATGACTGGTTATCATACAATGAGTGAAGAAGTGATTCGTTTACGTGAAGAAATCACTGAACAATATCGTGCATTAGCGCAAATGAAAGAAATGGCTGCGAAATATGGCTATGATATTTCTAAACCAGCTGCAAATGCAAAAGAAGCTGTCCAATGGCTATACTTCGGATATTTAGCAGCAATCAAATCACAAAATGGTGCTGCGATGTCAATCGGACGTATCTCAGCATTCCTTGATATCTATATCCAACGTGATTTGGATAATGGAGTAATCACAGAAAAAGAAGCACAAGAATTGATCGACCACTTAGTAATGAAATTACGTATGGTCAAATTCGCGCGTACACCTGAATATAACCAATTATTCTCAGGATTCCCTATCTGGGCTACTTTATCCATTGCAGGTATGGGATTAGATGGTCGTTCATTAGTTACAAAGAATGATTTCCGTCTGCTTCATACATTAACAAATATGGGACCTTCACCAGAACCAAACTTGACTGTTTTGTATTCTGAACACCTTCCAGAAGGATTCAGAACATATGCTAGCAGAATCGCTATCGAAAGTTCTTCGATTCAATTCGAAAATGATAATCAGCTTCGTGAACAATGGGGTTCTGATGATTGTGCGATTGCTTGCTGTGTATCAGGAACAGTTGTCGGAAAAGACATGCAATTCTTTGGTGCTCGTGCTAACTTGGCTAAAACACTATTATATGCCATCAATGGCGGAGTCGATGAAGTGACTGGCGCCCAAGTTGGACCAGAATATCGTCCAATCACATCAGAAATATTAGACTTTGAAGAAGTGAAACATAACTTCATGAATATGATGGATTGGTTAGCAGAACTATATGTCAATACGTTGAACATCATTCATTATATGCATGATAAATATTCTTATGAAGCAGCTCAGCTGGCTTTGATGGATTCTGACTTGCAACGCACATTTGCTACAGGTATTGCTGGGATCTCTCATGCGGCAGACAGCTTGTCAGCGATCAAATATGCAAAGGTAAAAGCAATCCGTAATGAAAAAGGAATAGCAGTTGATTTTGAAGTGGATGGCGACTTCCCTAAATACGGAAATGATGATGACCGTGCAGATGAATTAGTTTCATGGATCTTGGAATACTTCATGGGACAAATCAAACGTCATAAAACTTACCGCAACTCAAAACCAACAACTTCATTATTGACGATTACTTCAAATGTTGTTTACGGTAAAAATACAGGAAATACTCCTGATGGCCGTGAAGCTGGAAAACCACTTGCGCCGGGAGCAAATCCAAGTTACAATGCGGAACAAAGTGGGTTATTAGCTAGCCTGAACTCAACAGCTAAAATGAATTACGGCTGTGCATTGGATGGAATTTCAAATACCCAAACAATCAATCCTTCAGGTCTTGGAAAAGAACAAGATACAAGAATCGAAAACTTGCGTAATGTCTTAGATGGATACTTCTCAAAAGGAGCTTATCATTTGAATGTCAATGTATTCAGTAATGATTTATTGCGTGATGCAATGGAAAATCCAATGAAATATCCGAACTTGACGATCCGGGTATCTGGTTATGCAGTTAAATTCCGTGACTTGACAAGAGAACAACAATTAGATGTCTTGATGAGAACTTCACACGACAGAATGTAAAAAGTTCGTGAAAAAAGTTTTTCGACTTAGCGTCGAAAGGTCGTTGAATAGCCATCGCATCAAAATCGAATAATCAGTATGCTTATTTGAAAGAAACGATTTACAGGGGCAGGACTTGTATGTTCCGTCCCTGTAAATTTTACACATAACGAAGCGGCAATTGCGAAAAATTTTGTTCAGAAAGCTTCGCTTCGACAGCTAACTTGTACTTAAAATGAAATCAAAGAAAAGATGTGAACTTAAATGGAAGAAAAAACAATCGGCTATGTTCATTCTATCGAAACTTTCGGTTCAGTAGACGGACCTGGACTGCGCTTTGTCGTGTTTATGCAAGGATGCCGCATGCGTTGCCAATTTTGTCACAATCCAGATACTTGGAATATTGGCGGAGGGAAAGAATACACAGCAGATGAACTTTTAGATAAAGCAGAACGCTTCAGACCTTACTGGGGAGATAAAGGTGGTATTACTGTTAGTGGTGGAGAACCTCTATTGCAGATCGATTTTTTGATCGAACTATTTAAAAAAGCAAAAGAGCGGAAGATGCATACTACATTGGATACATGCGGAAAACCTTTTACGTATGAAGAACCTTTCTTTTCACGTTTTCAAGAATTGATGAAGTATACAGATTTACTGTTATTTGACATCAAACACATCGATAATGAAGAGCATAAAAAACTAACGCATTGGGACAATGAAAATATTTTAGAAATGGCTCAATATTTGTCAAAAATCAACAAACCGGTTTGGATTCGCCATGTACTAGTTCCTGAGCGAAGTGATTATGATGAATATTTGATCCGACTAGACAACTTTATTCAAACCTTGTCAAATGTAGACAGAGTAGAGATTCTTCCTTATCATACGATGGGAAAATACAAGTGGGAAACACTTGGTTTGAAATATCCATTAGAAGGGATCGAACCACCTACAAAAGAACGTGTCGAAAATGCTAAACGATTGCTTCATACAGAAGAGTATACAAAATATTTAACGCGATAGGTCGCATCGGAAAGAAGATAAGTATTGCTTCTTTCCGTTTTTTTGCTATTATTAAATAGGAGAAATCACAAAGGAGCGAATGACATGTCAAAAATTTTAGTTTTTGGTCACCAAAATCCAGATACAGATGCAATCGGGGCAGCCATTGCGTTTTCACACTTGCAAAATGAATTAGGTAAAGAAACTGAAGCAGTTGCTCTAGGTACACCTAATGAAGAAACACAATACGCATTAGACCACTTTCAGCTATCTGCACCACGAGTAGTAGAGTCAGCTAAAGCAGAAAATGCAGATGTCATGCTTGTGGATCATAATGAATTCCAACAAAGTATTTCAGATATCAGCGAAGTAAATATTTTAGCTGTAGTAGACCACCATCGTATTGCAAACTTTGAAACAGCTAATCCATTGTACTATCGTGCAGAACCAGTTGGATGTACAAGTACGATTATTTTAAAACTATATAAAGAAAACCCAGTAACAATTCCTAAAGAAATCGCAGGAATCATGCTCTCAGCTATCATTTCAGATACATTGTTGTTCAAATCACCAACATGTACGCCTGAAGATGAAGCAGCTGCAAAAGAACTTGCAGCAATCGCTGAAGTCGATCTAAACACTTATGGACTTGAAATGTTGAAAGCAGGAACAAATCTAAGTGATAAATCAGCTGCGGTTCTTCTTGATTTGGATGCAAAAAGTTTCCCAATGGGCAGTTCCAACGTTCGTATCGCTCAAGTCAATACAGTGGACCTTAATGAAGTGATGGATCGACAAGCAGAGCTAGAAGCAGCAATGGAAGATGAAATGAAAGCAAATGGCTACGATCTGTTCGTATTAGTTGTCACAAACATCTTAGACAGTGATTCAGAATTACTTGTTGCTGGTAAAGGAAAAGAAAAAGTAGAAGAAGCTTTCCAAACAACTTTGACCAACAACCGTGCTTTGCTTAAAGGTGTCGTTTCACGTAAAAAACAAGTCGTACCTCAATTGACGGCTGTATTTAGCTAATCAAATGGTAGTATGAAGCATTCAAAATGAATGGATAAGCGATTGATATAAAAAGAAACATAGAACATACTAAAGGCCGAAGAAATGGAGGAGAATAACAGTCAATTATGACTCTTGTTCTTCCTCCTTTTTACGTAAAAGCCTTTTAAGTAAAATAAAACGGATAGAAAAGAGAACATATATGAACTATTATTATTCAAAAAATAAGGAAAACTTTTATCAAAAACTGACCGATGATCCGCTTTTTTCTTCATTGACCGATTATCTATATGAACATCGAGAACAAGAAACGATTCTAAGAGAATTGAAAAAAGAATTTTCGCAAAATAAATTTTCCCATTTTCTTGATCTATTGATCGATGCAGGATTAATCAAGAGGGAAGAACGAAGATATCATTTGAACTTTCCAATATTTGATCCTAAAGATTACTTGCAACAAGCCACTTCGGCTGCTGAAACCATAGCTGAACAATTGAAGAGACTCTCTGTTGATGAACAAAAATTAGCGATGGGAGAAGTTATTTGGGCGTATTGTTTCGAAGATGAACGGAAAGAAGCGTATTTTTATGGAGTAAAAAACAGCCGAGAGACAGAATTGTTGAGGACAACTGCAGGAAATGAGAAGTACCGTTTTATCACACTTTCCTCTATAGAACACTTCCCGCTTACTTTGGCTAATTACTTTTTTGTACAGAAGAATCAGCTTCCTGTAACGAAGGCATTCAAAGAATTAGCCGAACTTATTGGAGACGTAAATGAAGCGTACTTTTTTGATCAAATAGAAGTTATCGTTGACAGGATACGTAAGAATAAATATAAAAATTGCCGGCCTAGTATTTTCCATCAGTCTCTACTTGTGACGAATACTATAAAGGAAGAAGAATCATTCACATTAGAATTACCTATTGTCGAAAAAAACAATTTTGAGATTGAATTACCAACATTGGATCCTTCATTGACAATGGAGGAAACGGCCTTTCTTAAACGACAAATCTTTTCTGAGCTGAGCAAGAAATTTATACCGCATGCATTTTCTTATATCAAAGAATATGGAACAATATAGAACAGCTTTAGTGCGTAAAATTTAAGAGAGCAGTAAGCAAAAATTATACTGAGTCTTGCAGGAGGAGCCTTTCTCTTCCTTTATGGTTAAAAGAATTATTTGAGTATTTTGCCTATCTACCACCTATTAGATTCACTACATGGTCTGGAAACAAAGGAATGCAAAAAAATGGTGAGAAATGTGGAATGACAAAGGAAGTAGTGATAAGAAAAGTTAGATTTTTAAATAATCAATATTATGATTCAGTCAAGTATGGCATTTTATGGGAAGAACTAGCTGATTAGATTAGGAAGTCCATTTGATGATCCAGAATCACTAAGAAACGAATGGCGAGTCATTAATAATTTATCCAATCTTGGGTTATTCTTTTAGATTGAAG
>NZ_JAKZIW010000077.1:0-5866 GCF_031143325.1 Enterococcus sp. FR204
CATCGTATGCACCTGATTTTTTTCTAAGCCTCGATACCTGATGCAGCGCATTCCATGTTTTTTCTCATAAAGCGAAAAAAGAGGAGCAGGAAGTCAAGACAGAAGTCAGTTTTGAAATCTATTTCAAACAAGTTTCTGGTGGACCTGTGACTTATCCTGTAGAAGATTACAATTATCTTTTTAATGGGGTAAAACTGTAGAAGTTTTTGCAGGTGTTGCTATTACATGTTGTGATCATTTTCTTTTTATCATTACTAAAGAAATCAGAACAGATCTCATTGAAAAAGTTGAACAATTTCACCTTGTCCCAGTTAAGTTTTCGTATTCGTGAATATACACAAATGCTTTCAATGGTCGCTATACGGATTGCTTAAACAATCGATCCGTAGAGAAGTAGGTGTGTTATTCTTAGCACTAGGAATCTTAGGTGTAGTCCATGTCTTGTTCGGATTACAAATGTTTGGTCTATTCATGCAAAATCCATACAAAAATATTTGGGCACCATTTACGATCTTCTTCGTATTGTATTTCATCTACTATGTACTGACGACATGGTTATATACAAGGATTGTATTACAAGACAAAAATAAGTAGGTATCATTTTGCTAATATGAACAAATATCAAGACCAATCAGAATTTGGCTTAAGAATTTTTTGCCCTAAATACTGTCAATTAAAAATTTTTACATTTGCCAGTGTGACTTAAATTTATTTTCTACTTGCCAATGCCTCTTATCTAAAAATTAGCAACGTGTTTGTTAACTAGAAATTTGTTCAACTTTTAAATGAAGCTTCAATTTAACCAATGAAATTAGAATAAAGGAAAGGTTATACTAATATCTTATTGTCATTTGAAAAATTGGCATATACGGTCATAGTAAGGCAATAACGGAATATTACAATTGAACTAGACTAAAATAAAAAGGGTCTTTGTAACATTAACTAAGTGTTACAAAAGATCCTTTTTTGTTTTAGAAAAATTGCGGAATACTTTCACACACGGAACGACAAACTATTAGGTGAGAAAAATGATATTTACTATAAAAGAAACATAGTATAACGAAAATTTGGTTTATTTTAACAGTAATGAGGTTAAAAAGGATGGCTACCAAATGGCAACATTTGAAGAAGTTTTTTAAAACAATGGTATCGGTTAAATTGCATCCTTAAGTCTTTAAGCAATTTAAGATTGTTAGTGTAACTTGTTACATAAAATGTAACAAATTTTCTTTAAATGACTTTGATTTCTAAAGTGTTAAATCCGCTTTCATAAATCTCGAAAGACGCTTATTCTAAATATGTCAGATATATTACTCGAGTAAAAGACATATCAATTAAAAATTTCGAAGGAGCGTTAATTATGCAGAAAAGAGATTTTATCGATACAAATGATTTTACAAAAGAAGAAATCGATTACTTAATCAAACTAGGATTAAAAATCAAAAAAAGTATTAAGTATGGTCATTACCCATTACTACTTAAAAATAAAACACTAGGTATGATTTTTGAACAGTCTTCCACTCGAACCCGTGTTTCATTTGAAACCGCAATGGAACAATTAGGAGGACACGCTCAATATTTAGCACCTGGTCAAATACAACTAGGAGGACATGAAAGTCTTGGTGATACTGCACGAGTATTATCACGTTTAGTAGATATATTAATGGCTCGAGTTGAACGTCATGAATCAGTGGTTTCGTTGGCAAAGAACGCAACAATTCCAGTTATTAATGGCATGAGTGATTACAACCATCCTACGCAAGAACTAGGCGACATTATTACGATGACTGAACATTTACCGAAAGGAAAAAAATTATCTGATTGTAAAATTGTTTTTGTTGGAGATGCAACGCAAGTTTGTGTATCTACCATGTTTATGGCAACAAAAATGGGAATGGATTTTGTTCAATACGGACCAGAGGGATTCCAAATTAAAGAAGAAGCATTAGAAATAGGGAATGAAAATGCCAAAAAATCAGGAGGAAGTGTGCAGATCACAGAAGATGTTAATGTGGCTCTTAAAGATGCGGACTTTGTCTATACGGATGTGTGGTATGGCTTATATGAAGCGGAATTATCTGAAGAAGAACGGATGAATATTTTCTATCCAACCTACCAAGTAAATAATGAATTGATGAAAAAAGCTTCACCACATGCAAAATTTTTGCACTGCTTACCAGCAACACGCGGTGAAGAAGTTACAGATGAAGTGCTAGATGGTGAACAATCTATCGTATTAGATGAAGCAGAAAATCGATTAACAGCTATGCGTGCTTTATTAGTTTATTTTTTGAATCCATATTTGGATTATGCCGATCAAGCTTTAGCAGAAAAATTTGATGGGGAATTGCAGTGTATGCTGAAACCTAAACGTCAATTAGAACGAAGAGATTAGCAAGAACTTGCTTAAGCAGTAGAAGAGACGTGTGAATTTTTTGCTAATTCATAGAGAATAAAAAAATTTACACGTACTTTTCATAAAAGGCTCATCGAAAGGAGCACAATAATGAAAGAAAAAAAGAAATTCCGTTTATTTGATGCAGTATTGATGGCCGTTGTAGTTATCTTAGTGGTAGAGTCGGCAGCACCAGCTGCTGCAATCGGCTCTTCGCAATTTTTTTGGTGGGGTTTATTGTTGATATTATTTTTCTTACCTTACGGATTAATATCAGCTGAACTTGGTACGACATATGACGGCGAAGGAGGGATCTATGACTGGGTTAAAAAAGCTTATGGAAGAAAGTGGGGTGCTAGAGTCGCTTGGTTTTACTGGATTAATTTTCCTATTTGGATGGCGAGTCTCGCCGTTTTATTTCAAGAAGTATTAACTCAAATTTTTCAGTTAAACTTTAGTACGCCTCTACTAATTATGTTGCAGTTGGTATTTGTCTGGATTGTTACGATAATTAGCTGTTACCCTGTTAGTGATAGTAAGTGGATCTTAAATATCGCTGCATTTGCGAAAGTGGCAATCATGATATGTCTTGGTGTTTTGGGTATCTATCATGCATTAACAAAAGGAATGGCTAATAACTTTTCTGGAACAGCTTTGTTACCTAAACTAGATATTCAAAATTTTAGTTTTTTATCTGTTATCTTGTTTAATTTTTTAGGATTTGAAGTGGTCACTACTCTAGCAAATGAAATGGATAACCCTAAAAAACAAATTCCACAAGCTATTATTTATGGTGGTGTTTTGATCGCCTTTTTCTATTTGTTTGCTGCATTTGGAATGGGAGCGGCGGTACCAGCAGATCAATTATCTGCTTCTGGAGGATTAATTGACAGCTTTATTTTGCTTTTTGGGGGATTGAATCCTTTTGTTGTATTAATCGGTATTTTCTTCATGTATACGCTGGCAGCAAACTTGATTTCTTGGTCCTTAGGAGTAAATTATGTCGCTTTGTATGCTGCAAAAAATCATGATATGCCTCTAATTTTCGCTAAAAAAAGTCAAAAAAATGATATGCCAGTAGGAGCTTCTGTCACTAATGGTATTATTGCTTCACTTCTAATTATTATTGCACCCTTTATCCCAAATGAGAATATTTTTTGGGCGTTTTTCTCACTAAATGTAGTAGCATTGTTACTTTCTTATATTATGATGTTTCCAGCGTTCTTGAAGTTAAGAAAAATCGATTCTCATGTTGTTCGTCCATTTAAAGTTCCTGGACCAAATTGGTTGTTAAAATTAATGACGATTATCCCAATGTTGTTGCTAATCGCGACACTACTTTTTTCTGTAGTTCCTCTAGATTCAAGTTCTTCAGAGATAAATACTAAAGTACCCGTGTTGCTCGGAACAATTTTTGCCTTTGTTATTGGTGAAATCGTGATTCACTATTCGTCAAAAGAAAAAAAAGATAAAGGAGTGCTTACTGATGAAAACAATTGATAGTTCACCTAAAAAAGATCATTTTAGAATGCCCGGAGAATTTTCGGCGCATGAAGGAGTATATATGTTGTGGCCACAACGTCCTGATAATTGGCGAGATGGAGGAAAACCAGCCCAGCGAGCTTTCGTAGAGGTTGCTAGAGCGATTGCCAATTTTGAGCCTGTTACAATGGGTGTGAATTCTGATCAGTATGATAATGCTCGCCACATGCTTCCCGAACATATACGGGTGGTAGAGATTGCTAATAATGATTCATGGGTTCGAGATTGTGGTCCTACTTTTGTTACAAATAGTCAAGGAAAAGTTCGAGGTGTGGATTGGACATTCAACGCTTGGGGCGGGCTGGAAGATGGTCTTTATTTCCCTTGGGATCAAGACGATCAAGTTGCACAAAAAATTTGTGAAATTGAATGGAAGGACCGTTATCGTTTAGATAATTTTGTTTTGGAAGGGGGATCTATCCATGTTGATGGAGAAGGTACATTAATTACCACAGAAGAGTGCTTATTATCAAAAGGACGTAATCCACAGCTATCAAAAGAACAAATTGAAAATATTTTAGGAGAGTATCTAAATATTGATAAGGTAATTTGGTTAAAGCGCGGAATTTATTTAGATGAAACGAATGGCCATGTAGATAATATTGTTAATTTTGTAGCGCCTGGTGAAGTTGTTTTAGCTTGGACAGATGATAAGCAGGATCCACAATATGAAATTTCTAAAGAATGCCTAGAAATTCTGGAAAACTCCGTAGATGCAAAAGGTCGAAATATTCATGTAACAAAATTGCATGTGCCTACGCCTATACTTATTAACGAAAAAGAAAGTCATGGAGTAGATACCATAAATGGTACACTTCCACGTCAAAAAGGAGATCGTTTGGCAGCAAGTTATGTAAATTACTATACAGCAAATGGAGGAGTTATTTATCCATTATTTGATGATCCAATGGACGAAAAGGCAAAGGAAACATTGCAATCCTTATATCCTGATCGTAAAATTGTGGGTGTTTATACTCGAGAAATCTTATTAGGTGGAGGAAATATTCATTGTATTACGCAACAAATCCCTAAAGGAGAAAACGTGTTATGACAAAGAAAATAGTTGTGGCATTAGGAGGTAATGCAATATTAACAAATGATCCTACGGCAACAGGACAACAAAAGACTTTAGCTGAAACAGCTCAGTCATTAGCTGCTCTAGTTGAAAAAGGCTACAAGCTACTTATTACTCATGGTAACGGGCCTCAAGTAGGTAACTTATTATTACAACAAAAAGCTGGAGCAACCCAAACGAATCCAGCAATGCCACTTGATACCAATGTTGCTATGACTCAAGGCAGCATAGGATATTGGCTAGCACAGGCGTTAACGAATGAATTGAAGAAACGTGGTATAGAAAAATCCATAGTAGGATTGTTCACTCAAGTTATTGTTTCTGAAGAAGACCCAGGATTTAAACAGCCTACTAAACCAATTGGGCCATTTATGACGAAAGAACAGGCTGAAAAAGAAACGAGAATGACCGATTCTATCTTCAAAGAAGATGCAGGAAGAGGATGGCGTAAAGTAGTGGCTTCTCCTAAACCTATAGATATAGTTGAATCAAAAGTTATAAAAACGCTAGTTGATTCAGATGTAATTGTAATTGCAGGAGGAGGTGGTGGTATTCCGGTAATTCAAACTGGTGAAGGCCTAAGAGGTAAAGAAGCTGTGATAGATAAAGACTTTGCTTCTGAAAAACTTGCTGAAATCATTCATGCAAATGAACTGATTATCTTAACTGGTGTTGCAAATGTTGCTGTCCATTTTAACACACCGCAACAAAAAGAACTGAAAAAAATTGATATTGAGACATTAGAAAAATACAAAGATAATGGTGAGTTTGCACCAGGAAGTATGTTGCCAAAAGTGGAAGCTGCCTTAGAATTTGTTAAGAAAAAACCTAATGCGCGAGCTGTAATTACTTCT
>NZ_JAKZIW010000078.1:0-5863 GCF_031143325.1 Enterococcus sp. FR204
ATTACTAAAAGAATAGCACATAAAAAATAAAAAAAGAACACAAATCACATGTGAGAAGTGTGTTCTTTTTCATTCAGCTGCTTTAATTACAAGTTTACGCCATTTGAGGCAATTACTTCTTTATACCAATCAAAAGATTTTTTCTTTGATCGATTCAGTGTCCCATTTCCTTCATCGTCTAGATCCACATAGATAAAGCCGTAACGTTTACTCATTTCTCCTGTTGATGCACTGACAAGATCGATACATCCCCAAGGCGTATAGCCCATCAAATCTACACCGTCTGCTACTGCATTAGCCATCGCTTCGATATGACGACGTAAATAATCGATCCGATAATCATCAATAATCGTGCCATCCTCTTCCATATGATCAATGGCTCCAAGACCGTTTTCAACAATGAATAATGGTTTCTGGTAACGATTGTATAATTCATTCAATGCGATTCTCAGCCCTTCTGGATCGATCTGCCAGCCCCATTCACTTGCCTCAAGAAACGGATTTTTTACTCCTCCCAGCAAGTTCCCTTCTGAAGTTGCTGCTTGTGGATCAGTCTCATTGATTGCCGTAGACATATAATAACTAAATCCGATGTAGTCCACTGGATATTCTTTTAGCAACTGGAAGTCTTCCTCCGTTTGCTCTAATTTTTCCGGATCGACTCCATATTTTTTATGGGTACGCGCTGTGTATGCAGGGTATTCTCCACGTACTTGGACATCCGTGCAGAAAAAATTGAATTCTTGGTTTTGGATCATTGTTGCTGCCTGATTGACTGGATTGGCATCGATGCTGTAAGTTGTTGCATAGATAATCATGCAGCCGATTTGGATATCCGAACGCAATTCGTGGCCGATTTTTACGGCTTTGCTACTTGCAACGAATTGATTATGCCATGCTTGGAAAATATTTTGGTACTCTCCTGCTCCATTGCTTTTTACTAATCCTTGACTTAAAGCTGGAAAGTGAAAGGCCGAATTAATTTCATTGAAAGTCATCCAATATTTGACTTTACTGCTGTATCTCTCTAATACTGTCTGAGCAAATCGTTCATAGAAGTCGATCAGTTTCCGATTTTTCCAGCCACCGTATTCTTTTGCTAAATGAAGAGGCATTTCGTAATGAGAAATCGTGATCACAGGTTCAATATCATATTTTAAGCACTCATCAATCAGCTGATCATAAAATTCTAATCCCGCTTCGTTAGGAGTACCTTCGTCTCCATTTGGAAAAATTCGTGTCCAGGCAATCGAAAAACGATAACATTTGAATCCCATTTCCGCAAACAAGGCAAGATCTTCTTTGAAACGATCGTAATGATCGATTCCTCGATGATTCGGGTAAATATATTTTTCTTGATCAATCGTCCAGTCAAATTCTTCACTGCCGATAATCGCAAAGCGCTGCTTACCTCCAGGCATAGCATCTGCAACGGATAGCCCCTTTCCGTCTCGATCATAAGCCCCTTCTAATTGATTGGCAGCAGTTGCTCCACCCCATAAAAATTTTTCTGAAAAACGTGATTGCATCCTGATTTCCTCCTTATTTTACAATTGCTAGAACATCTTCGTTTGCAATAATCTCTTTTTGGTCTAATTCAAGTATATCGGCAAATGCATCAGTATTCGTAATGACAACTGGAGTGATTACGCTATAGCCAGCTGCTCTAATTGCTTCGATGTCAAAACGAATCAATAAATCTCCTGCTTTGACGAGATCCCCTTGTTTGACTAAGATCTCAAAGCCATTCCCATTTAATTCTACTGTATCCATCCCGATATGAATCAAAATTTCCGCTCCGTCAGTCGTTGTGATCCCTACAGCATGTCCAGTTGGGAAAATAGTCGTTATCTCTCCGTCTGCAGGTGCAACTAGTTCTCCTAATTCTGGATCAATAGCGATACCTTTTCCCATCACGCCAGAAGAAAAAACTTGGTCTGGTACTTCACTCAATGGCAGTACTTTACCCGTTAAAGGACTTTTTAAGGTATGCCGTGCTGAAGTAATCGGTTCTCCTGCATTCGCATGTTTGTTTTCTAATTGATTGTCTTGTGTTTGTTCGTCAAATCCTAAAATCAATGTACCTACGAATGCAAGAACAAAAGCAATTCCTGTAGCTATTACTGCTACTGTCACATTTGACTCTACACCATCCACCGTACTAATGAAAGTCGGAATCGTCAATAAGCTGACCAAACTGCTGGAGAAAGCTTTTACTCCGGAAAATCCGATAATAGCTCCACCAATACCTCCAGAAATACAAGCGGCAATGAATGGTTTCTTCAACGGTAATGTCACACCATACACAGTTGGTTCAGTGATTCCAAATAACGAAGTCACTGTAGAAGAAATCCCTAATGCTCGAAGTTTCGTATCTTTTGTTCGCAATGCTACAGCTAAAGCAGCCCCACCTTGTGCCAAGATGGCTGGAAGAAGCATTGGCATCAATACATCAAACCCATATTGTTCGATATTCAAAAACATGATCGGTACGAATCCCCAATGCATGCCGAACATCACGAATACTTGCCATAAACTTCCCATGATTAGACCTGCTACGATTGGACTAAATCCATAAATCGAGTTGAAGAGACCGCCTAAAGCATTACCGGCAACCGTCCCGATTGGTCCTAAAGCAAGAAATGTTAATGGAACCATCACTACTAAAACGACAAGCGGAACTAAAATCATTTGCAGAAATTGCGGAATCACTTTTTTTACGAATGGCTCTAATTTACTTTGAACCCATACGGCTAGAATGATTGGTATGACAGAAGAAGTATAACCAGATGGTGAAAGAATCACTGGGATCCCAAAGAAACTGATAGCTTCTCCCGCACCAGCAACTGCTGTGATAGCTGGATACACAAGTGCCATAGCAATTGCTACTGCTAAAAACTGGTTGGCTTTGAACTTTTTAGCTGCTGTAAAAGCAAGCATGACAGGTAAGAAGGTAAAGACACCATCTGCTGCAGCAAACAATATTTGATAAGTACCGCTATCAGCTGTCAGCCAGCCCATCACCGTTGCCAATGACAAGAATCCTTTCAATACCCCGGCGGCTGCCATCGCCCCTAGAAAAGGTGTAAATATACTAGAAATGATATCAATTAGACGATTCAAAATATTTTTGGACTCTTCTTTTCCATCCTCCGAAACTGCAAGACCTTCCTCATCCACGATCGATTGATAAACATCTGCTACATTACTGCCAATCACTACTTGATACTGACCGCCACTTTGTACGACTTGGATCACGTCCGGGTCTTCTTTTAACTTTTGCGTATCTGCTAAAGATTCATCTTTTAATCTGAATCGCAACCGCGTAGCACAATGTACTAAACTTTTGACATTCTTTTGTCCTCCTACCGCTTCCCATACACGACGACCAACTGCTTGATTATCCATTGTTTTTTCCTTCTTTCTTTTTTATTTAAAAAATAAAAACCCAGATTGAAAAAAACAGTCACAAACATTCGTGAACCTATTTTTTCAATCCAGGTTTTGCCTGCCATACAGTAACAATCCTTATGATTGGATGCTTTTTTTCTCACTTACTACTCTTTGAATATGAATCGTTAAATAAATCTGCTCTGCTATTCCCATTTCCTGTTTTTGCGTTTGTCGAAGGTACTCATTGATCCGTTCGACACAATGAAACGCTTTTGGATATTTTCCTTGAACTAATGCGTAGAGAAACTCATCTTGTTCGTCAGATCCTTCCCCTTTGAGATAACGCTGGGCAAAAAACTGCAGATGAGTAATGATACGCTGATAATTCAAAGATTCTTCATCGAACACGATGCCGAAGAATTTACTGATGATACTCAGTATATCTCTTACCATTGTGGTAGCGGTCATCGTCACTTGCATGTCTTCGTTTCCTTGCTGGCTATTCACAAAATGAAAGGCAATAAAACCGGCTTCATCCTCAGAAAGTTCCACACCAGTCTTTTGTTTCACAAACAAAAGAGCCTCTTTCGCTGCTTGATATTCTTTCGGATAAAATTTTTTTGTTTCAAATAATAATGGATTAGGCAGTTGGATATTTTCTTTTGCTCGTGTGATCGCATAATGAAGATGATCGGTCAACGTCAGATAAATATTAGGCGAAAATTCAACTTTTAGTTTATCTTCAGCTTGTTCTACTACTTGCTTGACCCATTCGATCTCCTCTGCCGGAATATCAGCCATCAGCTGTTGGAATTGGTTTTTAGCAAAAGAATCTCTTAAAACAAATTCTTTTTGGACCGCTTCTGGCGAAATCTCGTCCCCAATCTTTTTTTGAAAAGCTAGTCCTTTTCCCATACAAACGACTTCTTCCCCGAATCCATTTTTCGAAATGACGACGTTGTTATTCAAAATTTTATCAATTTTCATTTTGCTTCGCCCTCTCAAGAAAAATAAAAAAACCTAGAATTCGCCTACTGTTTCTTAGCTGAATTCTGGTTTTTCCTGCCGTACAGTAACAATCCATTTCTTATTCAAAATCATCATACCATCGAATTTTTATTTATGCAAGCCTTTTCATATAAAAAATAGAAAAACTGGAACACAAGTCTATCTAGAAAACAACCAAATCAGAGATGCACCTCTTTGCGTTCCTCTTTTTTTCAGCAAATTGGTTTTTCCTTATCGATTCATATCCTTTGGCTGTTTTTGATCTGTAACGACTTATGTCCCAGTATCCTAAAACGTTTTTGTCTCTAGATTGAAAGCAGTTCTCATATCATCTGTCGCATCTTTTATCGGTGTAACACTTTCCAGTTCGCCTTGTACAACTAGTCGCGTGACTGCATCCATGTCGCCACAAGTAATTAGTGTGACGATTTCTTTTCCCTCGACTTCATTCAGTAATTGGGTATCTGTAGGAGCAACTTTTTCTTTAAAAAATGTTTTGTATGTATACACATTTTCTAAATCTGTCAAATAGATCTTGGCACCCATCTCTAAATTTTCCAGCGGTGTAAACAACAATTCAGGGTTCGTTGCACGATGGCTTGCTAAGGCATAATTTCCTTTTCCCATTTCTTGATCTGGAGATAATGTTCCTGCTCCGTAAAGTAGTGACGTATTATCCAAGCCTTTGAAAATCGGTAAATTGATTGAAACTGAAGGGACTGCGATACTAGCAATCACTGGTAGATCTGTTCCTCTCATCTGCGACCTCATGACCCCTTCTGTCGTCATTGGTTCTACCGCATCAAAGTCAAAACTGACATCTTTATCGTTATTCTTTTTCAGATCTTCTTTTGTTACATTCGCTATAGCATATTTATCTCCTGTCTCTCTGACAAGATAATCCTTGATCTGTTCATTGAAAATCAAAGCTAGTCCTACTAATAACAAGAGGAACAAGAGGATATTGACTAGCCATCTTTTTGCTTTTCCTTTTTTTTTCATTTTCTCTCCCTCCAGACTCATTTTACTGTTTTTCTTTTGCTCTTTCCAACAGCCGAATGACACATTTCTACAACTCTGTGTATTTTTTTCGTACACCTGCGCTTTTTTCTACAGGATATTTCAAATTATTTTTGATCAATTTTTCTTCAATGATCTCATCTAGATCCAGCTGAAGGTTGTCTGCCATCATGTATGAATAGATCAATACATCCGCCAGTTCTTCTTTGATTCGTTCTAATTGTGTTTCTTTTACTTCTTCCGGCGTTTTCCATTGAAAAAGTTCTAACAATTCAGATGCTTCCAAAGAAATAGAAATAGCCAAATCTTTTTCGTTATGAAATTGTCGCCAATTACGTTCATCTCTAAACTGGTTGACTTTTTCCATGCTATTCATTTGCTTGCCTTCTTCCAATCATTTCTTACTTGATTAATCATACCATTTTTTTACATATGATTTACA
>NZ_JAKZIW010000079.1:0-5159 GCF_031143325.1 Enterococcus sp. FR204
AAATATAAAAAAAGACTTTTTAGCCTGTTTATGTGTACAGCTAAAAAGTCTTTCTTAAATAAAAATCTAGTGAGAATGTTGTACTTCTCTTCTCGGTTGTTTTTGTTTAGAAAAAGTAAATCGATAAAGTAAAAATAAAATCAAAGTAACGATAGATAAATATCTTGAAGCAATTGCTAGTTTTGTGTACTGATAAGTAATAACGACTTTATTTATACCTGGAGGAATAGTTAATTCAGTTGTGCCAAACTTAGATAATTTTGTTTGTACTAGTTTGCCATTAATAGAAGCCACTTGCCCTTTATAACGATAAATAGGTGTCGTCAAGACAGTATTTTTATTATTCGAATTATCTAATTCAATTGTAAGTTTGTTACTCATAAAATGAGTTGTTGGATTTATTTCCTGGTTACCTAGTAAATATTGATCATTATTAATCATATCAGGATGATAGATTGACTCTTTGTTTGCATAATCAGTATGATTGTAATTTTCAGCTATAGCAACAGCGTCTTCAGGTGCTATAAGTGTTAATGAATCTTTGTTAGCATGGATAGAATTGCTTACTCCTGAGAGATGCAATATTAGTGCAAGAAACGTAAAGACCATTATTTTCCATGAATTATTTTTAGTAGAAAAAATATAATAGATCACTATACTCATCGTATAGGCTATAAATAAAGAAGAAAAACCATTTAACCGCCAGACAAATTGTAGACTCTTAACTGGTGTATGGTTAAAAAGTTGCCAAGGAAATAAATTGGTTGAACAAAAAAGAACAAATACACCAAGAAAGAAAATAAATAAATCATCAGCAGTTAATTTTTTTATAAAAATAAAAGCACCAATCAATCCGAGAAATAAGAATAATCCAATAGTATAGTTGTTATAGTTATTATTTAAAATATGTGTCAGCATATCACTAGGAGCCATACCACTTAATTCTTTTCCCAGTGGGACTTTCAATTCTTGTGCTCTAGATTGTTGAATAAAAGGAATTAAGAATCCCGCACTTAAAAAAAAGGTGAGGGCGGTAGCTTTTAAAAGACTTAAGAGTCTAGCGATTTTTTGGTCCCAAAAATAAAAAGAAAGAAACAACGTTCCTCCAATAAATACAGAAACCATAGCGACAGAAAGTAAATGAGTATACACTACTAGCGTCATGCCAATAGACAACCAGTACCATTTTTGGTAATCTCTAATATAAATTTCGTAACACCCCATTAGTATCAAAGGCAAAAATGTTAAAGCGACAGCTTCTCCCAATGAAGCACGATGGAATATGTCAATGGCACGATAGGCGGAAAATGTATAAATAATCGAAAATAACAGCGAAATATAACGATTGTTTTTTATTTGTTTCATAGAAAAATAAGAAACGACCATTGTTAAAAAAGTGATAAAAAAATAGTAGATATTATAACCTAAAACAAGATTTCCCATCATTTTATAAAATAAAAAAGCTGGATAAAGAGTAAGCCATGGATAAAAAATATTCATCATTGTTCCATGATGATCGAAGTTATTGAAGTTTACTGGAGAACTCCATACATTATCTAGTCCTATGATTCGAGATAAATGAAAGTAAGTATCCTGATTGACACTATGATAGATTCCCTTAGACATGAATAGAGGGATGACGTAAGCAAAACTTAGAAATAACATAAAAATGATATCTATTATTTGGTTTTTGTTTTTTTTCATTTTTTTCTCCTATTTAAAAGTAATAAAAATTGATTCTTTTCTAGTATATCATACTAGTGCTATGAAAAATTTAACGCAAAGCTTATTAAAAAAAGACAATTCTAGTATACTGAAAATAGAATTAAAAAAGGAGAACAACAAATCTATGAAAATAAGTAAAAAAGCATTTCTTTTAGTAGTTCTTATCTTACTTAGTACTTTATATTCAGTAAATTTTATGAGAAATGCTCAAGAAATTTATACAACAGGTGATTTATCTTTTCATCTTTCACGAATCAAAGGGTTATCTTCTATTTTTGAAGGGCCAATCAACTATACAACATTTAACAATTATGGAGATGGACTGAACTATTTTTATCCTTTTCTTACAATAATTCCTGCAGTCGTTTTTTATGGAATTTCAAATAACTTAATATTAAGTTATGTTCTATATATTTGGTTATTAAATATTTGTACGATTCTGATTAGTTTTTATTATGGAGAAAAGTTTTTTAAAAAGATAGATGCTGCTTTTTTATTTAGTTGTTTATATACTTTTGCAACTTATCGAACAGTTGATATCTATTATCGATCCGCAATTGCAGAAGCAATCGCTCTTACGATTATCCCAGCTGTTTTATATTATGCTTATGGATTGATATTCAATAGAGAAAAAAAAGTCATCGCTTTATCTGTCAGTATAAGTTTACTTGTGTATACTCATGTCTTAACTACACTATTGTGTAGTGCATTGATTGCTTGTATGATTATAGTTCGTTTGTTTTTAAGCAAGCAAATAAAAAACGATATAAAATTTGTGGTCGTGAATTTAGTAAAGGCTGTTTTTTTGACTTGTGCATTAACTAGCTATTTTTGGTATCCTATGTTGCAGCAGATGAATTATCAAGAAATACACAGTCCCTTCAAAACAGATTTGCAGCTAGAAGCACTTTCTATTTCAGATAGTATCATTCAAGCGTTAAATAACGATATTACAACATACACTATGGGGTTATTAGGATTGGTTGCGTTGATTTTTCCTTTATTCATACTGAAAGAAATGGAGAAAAAAGAAAAAATCATCTATGTTGGCGTAGTTTCTACATGGGTATGCGTAACTAATTTATTTCCATGGTTTTTGTTTCAAAAAACACCGATAAGCTTGCTCCAGTTTCCTTGGCGTATCTTAGGTATCCAAATCTTTTTTTCTTCAATGATCATAACGCTTGTTTTTATGAAAAAGACTATGAATAAAAAATATTCATGGTTAATCATTGGCGCTACTGTGGTGTTTCTACTCGTCACGTCTATAGCAGCAAAAGAAAATTACGCAAAAGTTATCCAATCAAAACACGGTCATATTGTTATCAATGAAGAAACACTCCCACGTTATACAACATCAGATATGGGAGGATTATACGATTACGCCCCAACAGAAGCGATAAAAGAAAGGTCTCACTTAGAAAAACATGAAGTAAAAGTAGGAGAATCGTGGGAAAAAGGGAAGTATAAAGCTGCAGATAATAACATTACTTACACAGTGGCAAGCAACAAAAAGCAAAAAGTGACAGTACCAGTATATGCTTATTTAGGTACACAGGTAAAAGTAAACGGTAAAGTCGTAAATGACTCTTATAAAAAACATGGCTTAGTAAATGTGAATGTAAATGCTGGAGAAAATAAGATAGAAATTACAACAAAATATACTCCAACTGCTCTCATGGCTTTATGGATCAGTATTCTGACTTATTGTTTAGTGGTGTATTCAAGTTTTAAACGATTTGCACCTAATAAGTTGAAAGATTCCCGATATGTGACTAAAAAGGAGATAAACAAGAAGAATGAAAATAAATAAAAAAGTAGTAATATTGAGTGGATTAATTATAGTTAGTAGTATATATTCTTTCATCTTTTTCAAAAATACACAGAGTATTTATACCACTGGAGATCTTTCTTTTCACTTATCTCGAATCAAGGGGTTATCGACTATTTTTACCAGTCCGATTAATTATGAGACATTCAATTATACTGGATATGGTGTAAATTATTTTTATCCCTTTCTGACTTTTTTTCCAGCTGTAATGTTATATTGGATGACAAAAAATTTGATTGTAAGCTATATTATTTACGTTTGGTTATTGAACTTATGTACAACACTCGTAGCTTATCATTATGGCGAGCGGTTTTTAAAACAAAAAAAAGCGGCATTTTTATTTAGTTGTCTCTATATTTTCTCTGCTTATCGGACAGTAGACATCTACTATCGTTCCGCAATTGCCGAAGCTATCGCAATAACACTTGTTATCCCTGTATTATTTTATGCTTATCAAATCATCTCTGGAAAAGAAGAAAAGTATCCGTCTGTAAAGCTAGCATTGAGTATGAGTTTGCTAGTGTACAGCCATGTACTATCAACATTAATGAGTACAGCATTAATTATCATTTTTATTTTTATTTGGTTGGTTTCTAAAGGTTTCAAGAATGCAGATTTTATTGCTATATTTAAAAAATTATTTAGTGCGGCAGGAATGACATTGGTTCTGACGAGTGCTTTTTGGTATCCGATGTTTGAACAAATGCTCTACCAAAAAATCAACAAACCTAGCGTGACAAATTTATATGCTCATGCATCTAATGTGTTCGATAGTCTGACTGAAGCTATGAACAACGACTTAACTACTTACTCAATGGGACTAGTTGGTCTGTTATCTTTATGTATTCCCCTGATTTTATTTAAAAAATTAACAAACATAGAAAAAAAGATTTATTATGGTACGTGTTTGACTTGGCTAGCTACAACTAGTTTGGTGCCATGGTATCTTCTGCAAAATACGCCAGCCAAATTGTTACAATTTCCTTGGCGGATCTTAAGCTTGCAAATAATATTCTCTTCTCTGATATTAACGATGATATTTTTCAAAAATAGAAGATACAATAAGACAAGAGAACTATTTTATTTATTTATGACTGTTTTGTTATTAATCACTTTAACTGTTTCTAGTAAAAAAATTTCAATCAAAAAATAATTTCTCAGCCGGGACATATTGTTGTAAACAAAGAAACAGTAGAGGCGTATACCACTAAAGGAATGGATTATTTTTTATATGATTATTCTCCTATCGCTTCATTGGAGAATAAGGAGCATATAATAAAACACGAAGCAAAGATTGGCAGTCAATGGGTAAACCTTCCTTATAAAACAACTGGTAGTTCTATCATATATAGAGTAACTAATGAGAAGAGCCAAGTAATCACACTTCCTGTATATGCTTATTTAGGAACGAATGTAGAAATAAATCATCAACCTGTAAAGGAGCAGGTGAATGCTAATGGATTGGTACAAATAAGCGGAGTCAAAGGAGTTGCTGATATTAAAGTAAGCACAAATTATACAGTAACGACTATTATTTCTTATCTTGTTACATTAACTGCATATTTATGTTTATTTTTTAAAATAGTTTTCCATAAAAGGTAAA